>DASQND010000032.1:0-21645 GCA_035645215.1 Allosphingosinicella sp. | reverse complement strand
CCTCAAGGAACTGCACATCGAAGGCAAATTGCTCGAAGCCCAGCGCCTCGAGCAGCGCACCAATTTCGATCTCGAGATGATCGCCGCCACCGGCTCGTGCGCCGGCATCGAGAATTACAGCCGCTTCCTCACCGGCCGCCTCCCCGGCGAGCCGCCGCCCACGCTCTTCGAATATCTCCCTGAAAACGCCCTCCTCTTCGTCGACGAGAGCCACCAGACGGTGCCGCAGATCAGCGCCATGGCGCGGGGCGACCACCGGCGGAAGATCACGCTTGCCGAATATGGCTTCCGCCTGCCCTCGTGCATCGACAACCGCCCTCTGCGCTTCAACGAGTGGGACGTGATGCGCCCGCAGACCGTCGCCGTCTCAGCGACGCCCGGTGGCTGGGAAATGGAGCAGACCGGCGGCGTCTTCGTCGAGCAGGTCATCCGCCCCACCGGCCTCATCGACCCGCCGGTCGAGATCAAGCCGGTCGAGGACCAGGTCCAGGACCTGATCAACGAAGCGAAGATCACGGCGAAGAAGGGCTATCGTACCCTCGTCACCACGCTCACCAAGCGCATGGCCGAGGATCTGACCGAGTTCATGCACGAGGCGGGCCTGCGCGTCCGCTACATGCATTCGGACGTCGAGACGCTGGAGCGCATCGAGCTCATCCGCGATCTCCGCCTCGGCGTCTACGACGTGCTCGTCGGCATCAACCTGCTGCGCGAGGGCCTCGACATTCCGGAATGCGGGCTCGTCGGCATCCTCGATGCGGACAAGGAAGGGTTCCTGCGCTCCGAAACCTCGCTCATCCAGACCATCGGGCGCGCCGCCCGCAACGTCGAAGGCCGGGTCATCCTTTACGCCGACCGCGTGACCGGCTCGATGGAGCGCGCGCTGAACGAAACCGGGCGGCGGCGTCAGAAGCAGGTTGAATATAACGAAGCGCACGGCATCACGCCGATGACGATCAAGCGCGACATCCAGAACATCCTCGCCGACGTCTCACAGCGCGACGGCGTCGTCGTGGACACGGGCGACGACGACCGCCCCCACCTCGTCGGCCACAATCTCAAGGCCTACATCTCCGAGCTCGAGCAGCGCATGCGCAAGGCCGCCGCCGACCTCGAGTTCGAGGAAGCCGGCCGCATCCGCGACGAGATCCGCCGTTTGGAAGCGGACGAGCTCGGCGTCCCCGACCACGAGAAAAAGGCGCCGCTCCTCGGCAACTCCACCGAAGGCAAGCCCGGCACCCGCAAGACCCGCTACGGCAAGCAGCAGCAGATGCGCATGAACAAGCGGGCTGGAGGGCGGCGGTAGCTTTTCGTCGCGGCTTGATGACAACAAAGCCCAATGGCGCGCGATTCAAAACTGGCCCTATTGAGCAGCTCCCCGCAGGTTGGAGCCGACGATGGTGAAGCCGAACAAACTCTACGAGCTGCTGCGCGAGTCTCCCGCGCGCGTGATCTCGTTCCGCGAGTTCGAGCAGCTTCTGCTCGCGTTCGGCTTCTCAGCGCGGCGGAGCCGGGGCAGCCACCGTGCGTACAAGCACCCGGACGTTCCGGAGCTGCTCACCATTCAGCCGCGCGGCAAGGATGCGCAGCCCTACCAAGTCCGGAGATTTTTGAGTATGGTCGATGAGTTCGGGCTAGAGATGGACGATTGATGCCGCCCCGCTATCATATCAACGTGTTCTGGTCGGACGAAGACGGCTGCTGGATCGCCGACGTCCCAGACCTGCGCTACTGCTCCGCTCACGGAAGCACCCCAGCCGAAGCCGTAGCGGAGGCGCAGGAGGCCATGACGCTGTGGCTGGAAGTCGCGCGCGATGAAGGCGTCCCTATTCCGCAGCCCCAGTACAGGCCCGCAGCAGCCTGAGCGCTCGGTTCGGCGTGGCCATTCAGCGCCTTCTCCTGGTCGCCGGCTGGCTTTCGATCGCCGCGGTCACGCTCTGGGCCCTCTTCGAGCTCGGCCTCCTCGCCCTGCCGCAGACGTTCGCCGCCGACCTCAGCCATCCCTGGCGAGCGCAGCTCTATCTCGATCTCGAGTTGCAGCTTCTCGTCTTCGCCGCCTGGACGGTGTGGCGCGAGCGCAGCCTCGGCGTCGGGCTCGCCTGCGCGGCGGCGACGATGCTGCTCGGGGCGCTGTTCACGCTGCCTTACCTCCTCGCCTTGAGCATCCGCGCGAAGGGCGACGTGCGCCGCCTGCTGCTCGGGAGCCGCGCCTAACGGGCGGCGGCGGCGGTGCAGCGCGCGGTGCGGCGGGCTTCGGGGAGGCGCTCGCGCAGCCACGAGCGCATCGCCGGATAGGTGGAGGCGAGCTCGTCATAGACTCGGCAGGCTTCCGGGCGGCGGTTCAGAGCCACGAGCGACTGGCCGAGGAAATACAGGCTGTCGGCCGCGCGCTCGCCTTCGGGATTGCCCTGGTAGTTGGCGAGGAAGATGCGCGCCGCCGTCGCCGGCTTGTTGTCGTCGAGAAAGGCGCGGCCGGCGAGATTGTTCGCCCAGCTCGCCCAGCGGCTGCGCGGCCAGCGCTCGCCGACCTGCTGGAGCGCGGTCTGCGCCTCCTCGTAGCGGCGCAGCTCCCAGAGGCGGAAGCCGGCATTGTAGGCGGCTTCGGCCGGGTCAGAGGCTCCGCCCGAAGGCGTGGGCGCCGGGTCCGACGCCGGCGGTTGCGCGGCGGGGCGAGTCGCGGGCTGCTGCGCCGCAGGCGCGGGCGCGGCCGCGACCTGCGGCGCCGCCTCGAGGCGGGTGAGGCGGGCGGCCGCATCCTGGCGAAAGCTGCTCAGCGCTTCCTCCATCTGCCGTGTGCGATTGCCATTCTCCTCGATCGCGCCGGTCAGCGCGGCGAGCTGCGCTTCGAGGGCGTCGACGCGGGCGTTCAAGTCCGCGACGGCCGTGCTGCCGGCGGGGCGCGCCGTGCCCGGCTGCGCCGCCTGGGGCTGAATCTCGGGCTGGACCGAGGGCACCTGCCCGTTCGGAAAGACCCGGCGCTGGACGGCGCGGAGCTGCTGCTCCAGCCGCTCGATCCGCTGCTCGTTGGTTTCGGCGCGCTGCGCCGCGGCCGGAAAAGCGGCGCCGGCGAGCAGCATTGCCGCGATCAAATGGAAACGCATTACCCGAACCCCCAAAGCCGTTGTTCGGTCACGATAATCCCAAGCGGCGTCTGTCGCCAGCCTGAACCGGCTTTATCGCGCCGGCGCCGGTGTTGGTGCCGGCGCAGCCGGCGGCGAAGTCGTGCCCGACGCGCGTGCGACGAGATCCTCGCCGCGAAGGCTGACATTGCCGATCGGCTGGCCGCTCGGCCCGAGCTGCGGAATCTGGGTCTGGCCGACGGTCACCCGAAGCGCCTCGGGCCTGCCGACGCGCAGCGTCGGCGCCTGCGCGGTCGCCGGCACCTGGTAGCTCTGGCCCGCGGCGAGCGTCCGCTCGGTGACGGTCCGCCCGCCGTCAGAGACGCGCAACCATACGTCCGACTGGGCGGTGAGCGTCACCGGCTGGCCCGCCGCCGACGGCTGCGCCAAGGGCTGCACGGGCTGCTGCGGCTGCGCTTCCAACTGCTGCGCCGCCGCCGCATTCTGCTCCTCGGAGGCGACTTCGGCGCCGTCGTCGATGCCGCTTCGGAAGATGAGGTAGGCGCCGAGCAGCAGCACCGCGATCAGCACGGTCGTGATGGCGAGCCAGCGGGGCGGCACGCGCGCCGGATCGGCCGGCTCGTAATATTCAGGCGCGGGCCCGGCCTTGCGCCCCGTCCCGGCGCCGAGCTGCTGGCGAAGCTCCTGGCCGAGCGCCTGCCCGTCCAGCCCGACAAGATTGCCGTAGGAGCGCACGAAGCCGACGGAATAGGTAATCGCCGGAAGCGCTTCCCAGTCGCCCGTTTCGATATGCTGGAGGTGGCGGACCGGAATGCGCGTCTGCCCCGCAATCTCGTCCAGCGTCAGCCCCTTCGCCTCGCGGGCGACGCGCAGCCGCTCTCCGATGGTGGTGTCGGGCGAATAGTCCTGGTCGGTCTCAGCCATCGAAATCGCATCCATCCCGGCGTAAAGCGTGGGTTTCGCTCTGTATCACTCGAATATGGTGGCCCCTGTCAACCGGGCCGGGCGGGAGAGCGAAACGCCGGAGCGCCTTCAGCCGGTCCTGACGCCCTTCTTCTTGGCCCAGGCGGTGAGCGCGGAGCGCATGTTCTCGGGCGGCGCCGCGAGGAGGCGCTCCATCTCGGCGGTGACGGCAGTGCGGTCGAGCGACCGGATCATCGCCTTGATCGGCCCGACGGCGACCGGCGTGATCGAGAAGCGCTCCAGCCCGATGCCGATCAGCGCCATGGCTTCCAGGGTCCGGCCGCCCATTTCGCCGCAGATGCCGACGGGGACGCCCGCCGCGCCGGATTCGCGCACGATCCGCCGGAGGAAGCGCAGGATGGCCGGCGACAGCCAGTCGTAGCGCTCGGCGAGCTTGGGGTGCGCGCGATCGGCCGCGAACAGGAACTGGGTCAAGTCGTTCGTCCCAATGGAAAGGAAGTCAATCTTGGGAAGGAGGATGTCGAGCGTCTCGGCAAGCGCCGGCACTTCCAGCATCGCGCCGTAGCTCACCCGAAGCGGCATGAGCTTGCGCCGCGCGGCCATGCGCTCCCGCTCCTCCTCGACGATCGCTTTCGCCTGGTCGAACTCCCAAGGCTCGGAGATCATCGGGAACATGACCTGGAGATCGCGGCCGGCCGCGGCTTCGAGCAAAGCCTGGGACTGGGCGCGCATCAGGCCGTCGCGGTCGAGGGCGAGGCGGATCGCCCGCCAGCCCATGGCGGGGTTCTCCTCATGATGGCCCTCCCCGCCGTCGAGATAGGGGAGGGCCTTGTCGCCGCCGACGTCCACCGTCCGGAAGATCACCGGCTTCGTGCCCGCCGCGTCGAGCACCGCCTTGTAGAGCTTCTGCTGGCTCTCGCGCCCTGGAAAGCCCGCCGATATCAGGAACTGGAATTCGGTGCGGAAGAGCCCGATCCCGTCCGCGCCGACCGTCTCCAGCGCTTCGGCATCGTCGCGAAGCCCGGCATTCACCATCACGGTGATCCGCTTCCCGTCCTTGGTCTCGGGCGGAAGCTCGCGAAGGGCCGCGAATTCGGCGCGCTTGCGGGCGGTCGCGGCGAGCTTGGACTTGAACGCTTCCTTCACCGCGGAGGTCGGCCGGACGAACGCCGCCGCCTCGCTGCCGTCGAGGAGGATGTAGTCGCCCTCGCCGATGGCCTGGCGGACGCTCGCCACCCGCCCGACCATCGGCACGCCCATCGCGCGGGCGACGATGGTGACGTGGGCGGTGAGGGACCCTTCTTCCAGGATCACGCCTTTCAGACGCCGCCGGTCGTATTCGAGGAGCTCGGCGGGGCCGAGGTTGCGGGCGATCAGGATCGCATCCTGGCGAAGGCCCATCTGCGCCGCCGTGCCGAGCTGGCCGGAGACGATCCGGAGCAGCCGGTTCGAAAGGTCGTCGAGATCGTGCATCCGGTCCTGGAGCAGGGAATCGTCGATCTGGCGCATGCGGGTCTGCATGCGCTGGCGGACGCGCTCGATCGCCGCTTCGGCGGTGAGGCCGCTGTCGATCGCCTCGTTGATCCGCCGCGCCCAGCCTTCGTCGTAGGCGAACATCTTGTAGGTTTCGAGAACCTCGTGATGCTCGCCGCCCGTGCCGAACTCGGCGGCGTTGGTCATCGCATCGATCTGCTCGCGCATCTTGCGAAAGGCGGAATAGACGCGGTGGCGCTCGGCTTCCGTATCCTCGGCGACCGTATGCTCGATGAGGATACGCGGCTGGTGAAAAACGGCATAACCGCGGCCCATGCCGGTGACGAGGCGAAGCCCGGTCAGCCGCTGCGGCCCGTCGTCCCGCGCCGATGTCGACGCGCCGCCCGCCTTGTCGGCGAGGCCCGCATTGGCGATGAGCTCGGACAGCACCATCGCCACCGTCTGCAGGGCCTCGATCTCGACATCGTCGTAGGCGCGCGGATCGGCATGCTGGACGGCGAGCACGCCGATCGCCTTTTCGCGGCGGATGATCGGCACCCCCGCGAAGCTGTGGAACAGCTCCTCGCCCGTTTCCGGGCGGTAGGCGAATTCGGGATGACTCGCGGCTTCGGCGAGGTTCAGCACTTCCGCCTTCTTGGCGATCGTTCCGACCAGGCCCTCGCCCTGGGCGAGCTTGGTGACGTGCACCGCCTCCTGCTTGAGGCCGACGGTGGCGAAGAGCTCGAGCAGGCCGTCGCGAAGCAGGTAGATGGAGCAGACTTCGCTCGCCATCGCGTCGGCGATGATCTGCACCACCTTGTTGAGCTTCGACTGCGCCGACGCGCGCGAGGCCATCACCTCGTGCAGCCCGGTCAGGATCTCGCGAGAGGATGTTGCGGAAGCGGTCGGCATGACGCTTCGCTAGCAGGAAGCGCGCGCGGCTTCCAAGGCTTAGCGCGTGAAATCCTCGCCGGCAGCGCGCCTCAGGCCGAGCGGCGCTCGAGCGCCTGCGCGGCTTCGGCGACGAGCTGGGCGACGATCTCCGGGATGCTCTGCTCCATCTTCACCATGCCGACCGACTGGCCGGCCATGACGGAGCCGGACTCGACGTCGCCGTCGATCACCGCGCGGCGCAGCGCCCCGGCCCAATAATGCTCGATCTGGAGCTGGGCTTCGGCCATTTCCACCTGGCCCTGGTCGAGGAGGATGGCGACTTCGCGCTGCTTGGCGGCGAAGCTTTCCATCTCGCGGTTCTTGAGCGCGCGCACCGGGATCACGGGGAGCCGCGGGTCGATCTGCACGGACGTGATCGCATCGCGGGCCGACGCGCGGATGAAGGCCTTCTTGAAGTTCGGGTGGGCGATGCATTCGTGGCTGCACACGAAGCGCGTGCCGAGCTGCACGCCCACCGCCCCCATTTCCAGATAGCCGCTGATCAGGCCGCCATGGCCGATGCCCCCGGCGACGAAGATCGGCGTGTCGGCGGCGAGCGGCGGGAGGATTTCCTGCGCCAGCACCGAAGTCGTGACCGGCCCGATATGGCCGCCCGCCTCCATGCCTTCGATGACGAGCGCGTCGACGCCGGAGCGGATGAGCTTCTTGGCGAGCGCCAGAGCCGGGGCGAAGCAGATGAGCTTGGCGCCATTGCCCTTGATCCGCTCGATGGAGCCCGGCGGCGGCAGCCCGCCGGCGAGAACGACGTGGCTCACCCGGTGGCGCGCGCAAACGTCGATCAGCTCGGAAAGCTGGGGGTGCATGGTGATCAGGTTGACGCCGAACGGCTTGTCGGTGCGCGCCTTGGTTTCCAAAATCTCGGTGTCGAGCAGGTCGGGTGTCATCGCGCCGCAGGCGATCACCCCGAAGGCGCCTGCGTTCGACAGAGCCGAGACGAGGTTGCGCTCCGAAATCCAGCTCATCGCGCCGCCGAGGATTGCGACTTCGCAGCCGAGGAAGTCCGTGCCCCGCTTCATGAGCCGCTTCAATCGGTCATGGCCGACCGAGCTTGCGTCGCCGCCATCGAGGCGCGCTTCCTGTACTACTTCGCTGGTCACGCAGCTTCTCCCGTGTCGTCGAGCCCGTAGGCGGTGTGGAGCACGCGCACGGCAAGCTCGGTATATTCCTCGGGCAGCAGCACCGAGACTTTGATTTCGGACGTGCTGATCGCGAGGATGTTGATCCCGCGGTCGGCCAGCGTCTGGAACATCTTCGCGGCTATGCCGGCGTTGGAGCGCATGCCAATGCCGACCGCGCTCACCTTGACCACGTCGATGTCGGTCAGGATCTCGGCAAATCCGATCTTATCCTTCGCATCCTCCAGCGCCTGGACGCTGTGCGCGAGCGAGGCCGTCGGCACCGTGAACGTGAGCGTGCTCGGCTCACCCCGGGCCGGCACGGACTGGACGATCATGTCGACGTTGATGTTCGCTTCGGCGAGCGGCGTGAAGATCGCCGCGACCGCGCCCGGCGTGTCGGGAAGCCCGGTGAGCGTCACGCGCGCCTCGTTCTTGTCGTGGGCAATGCCGGTGACGAGCTGGCGTTCCATGTTCATGTCCTCGATCGCGTCGTCGCCGACGATGATGGTGCCGGGCTTGTCCTCGAAGGAGGACAGGACCTGGAGCGGCATGTCGTAGCGCATGGCAAGGCCGACGGAGCGGGTCTGGAGCACCTTGGCGCCGACCGACGCCAGCTCCAGCATCTCCTCGTAGGTGACCGCCCGGAGCTTCTTCGCCCGCGGCACGATACGCGGATCGGTCGTGTAGACGCCGTCGACGTCCGTATAGATGTCGCAGCGGTCGGCGTTCATCGCGGCGGCGAGCGCCACCGCCGATGTGTCCGATCCGCCGCGTCCGAGCGTCGCCAAATCGCCTTCCTTGGTGACGCCCTGGAAGCCCGGGATGACGGCGATCCCGCCCTGCTGGAACACGCCTTCGAGCACTTCGGAATCGATATGGTCGATGAGCGCGGCGGCATGGCCGGTCGCCCGAATCGGGAGCTGCCAGCCCATATAGGAGCGCGCGTTCAGGCCCATGCCCTGGAGCGTGATGGCGAGGAGCCCGCTCGTTACCTGCTCGCCCGAGGCGACGACCACGTCATATTCGCGCGGATCGTAGAGCGAAGCCGCTTCCCGGCAGAACTGGACCAGCCGGTCGGTCTCGCCCGCCATGGCCGAGACCACCACGGCGACCTCGTTCCCCGCCTCCGCCTCGCGCTTGACGAGCGCCGCGACGTGCCGGATCCGCTCGATCCCGGCCATCGAAGTGCCGCCGAATTTCATCACGATACGCGCCATTGGGCCGCCGCGATAAGGAGCGGGCGCGCGCAAGGCAACCGCGCAGGGGGCCGCCGCATGTCCGTCTCCGACGATCGCGGGGGCCATGCCCGACCGTTCCGGGACCCGTTTCGCCCGGCCTGCCGCTTCCGGCTCGCGCCTAAGGTCACACGAAAGTCACACCAGCGCGCACTTGCCGCGAAGAGTTGTTTTCGTCCGCACTCGGGAGGCCGACCGTTTCAAAGAGCCGTTTGGAACATAGCAAGAACTGCGGTTCGGTGCAAGAGGTGACGCGGCGCCCTCGTGCCAGTTTCCCTGTGCCCGGCGGGCTGATACAGGGAGCCATGGCGACGATGAGCGACACCGCGCCCACGGGCAGCATCGATCCAAGGGAAGCCGCGCATTTCGGGCGCATGGCGGCCGATTGGTGGGATCCGAAGGGCTCGTCCGCCATGCTCCACCGGATGAACCCGGTGCGCCTCGCCTACATACGGGACCGGGCGGACCAGCATTGGGGCTTCGACGAGTGCGACCTCAGGCCCTTGAAGGGGCGAAGCGCCGCCGACGTCGGCTGCGGCGCGGGGCTGCTTGCCGAGCCGCTTGCGCGGTTGGGCGCTCAGGTCACTGCGATCGACGCGGCGCCCGAGAACATCGCGGCCGCTCGCATCCACGCGGAAGGGCAGGGACTGGAGATCGACTATCGGGTGGGCGGGGTGGAAACGCTGACGGGCGCCTACGACCTCGTTACCTGCCTCGAAGTGCTGGAGCATGTCGCGGAGCCGCGCGCCTTCGTGTCGGGGCTCGCCCGCATCCTCGCACCGGACGGGCTCCTCATCCTGTCGACGCCGAACCGGACGGCGACGTCGCGGCTCCTTCTCATCGGCCTCGCCGAAGGCATGCGCCGGATCCCGCGCGGTACGCATGATTGGGAGCGCTTCCTGACGCCGGAGGAAACCTCCGCCCTGCTGCGCGATGCGGGGCTCGGCATCCTCGATTGCACCGGCATGGGCTGGAACCCGGCGAGCGGCTTCCACCTCTCCGAAGACAAGTCGCTCGATTATTTCGTGACGGCAAAGAAGGGCTGACTCGCCCCCGTCATTGCGAAGAGCGAAGCGACGAAGCAATCCAGCGGACGCCTGAGCCCCCCACCGAGGCCCGCTGGATTGCTTCGCTCCGCTCGCAATGACGGCGGTGTACGCGGCGGACGGGTGAGCCTTAATCCCGCCGCTCGCGCGACAGCCGCGTCATCAAAATCGCCGCGCGCCGGGCCGAGCGGGCGATCGAATCCAGCAGGATATACTCGCCCACCGCATGCGCGCCGCCGCCGGCTGCTCCCAGGCCCGCCAGCACGTCCGCGTCTCCGGCGACGAAGCTTGAGTCGGCCGCGCCTCGGCGCGCCGGGTCGTATTCGGGCATTTCGGGGAGGCCGAGGTCGCGGTTGACCGCGTTCATTCGGGTCAGCAGCGCCCGGTTGCCGACGGTGGGCGGGAGCGGCGGGTAGCCGTCTTCGGAGAAGACGAGCTCGGCCGAGGTCTGCGGCAGGTGCTGGGCGACGATCGCCTGCATGCGGGCGCGGATGCGGGCGTCCTGCTCGGGGGTGAGGCTGCGGAGATCCCCGCGGGCGATCGCGGTTTCGGCGACGATGTTGGTCTTGCCGGACGCGGTGACGGCGAGACCCTGCGCGTCGATCGCGGCCGGCGTGCCGCCGCCGATCACGCCGACATTGTAGGTGAGGTTGGGCTCCGGAAGCTCGCGCCGGAACGCGTCGAGGATGCGCGCCATTTCGTAGATCGCGCCGTAGCCGAGGCCGTCCGAGAAGATGCCGCTCGAATGGCCGGTGCGGCCGGTGGTGCGCAGCGTCCAGGACGTGGAGCTGCGGCGGGCGACGGTGCCGTAGTCGCGGCCGTTTTCGACGGCGAGGTTCTCGAACTCCAGGGCGACGTCGGCCCAGCGGCCGGCCTCGATCAGGTCGCGCCGCGCCACGGCGATGGGCGAGCCCGGCCGTTCCTCGTCGCCGGTAAGCACCACCGTGATGTCGGCGCCGCGCAGAGTCCCCGCTGCGTGCATCGCGCGCAGCGCCGCGATGATGACCACAATGCCGCCCTTGTCGTCGCCGATGCCGGGGCCGGTCGCCCGCTCCCCCTGCCGCTCGAAGCGCTGGAAGGGCGAATCGGGTTCGAACACCGTGTCGAAATGGCCTATGAGGAGGATGCGCTTGCCGCGCCCGTTGCCGCGGTGCGTGGCGACGAGGTGCCCGGCGCGCCCCGTCTCGGCCATGTCGATCCAGCGCACCTCGAAGCCAAGCTGCTCGAATTCGGGCCGCACCATGTCGGCGACAGCCCGAACGCCCGGAAGGTTCAGCGTGCCGCTATTCTGGTTCACCATCCGCTCGAGGAGCGCAATCGAGCGCGCCGCCTCCGCATCGACGCTGCGGGACATCCTCTGCTCCGCGCCGATGAGCCGCGCCTCGGCGGCGGCGGAGAAGGTGACGGCGAGGAGGGCGAGCAGGGGGACGAGGAGCTTCATGGCACCGGTTTAAGCGCCCCGCCCCGGCTTCGCCACAAGCTTTCGCGCGCCGCCGGGAGCCGGTCCGCCGCCGCTGCGTTGGAGGCGGCGAAGGAGAAAGCACATGAGCAACAAGCATCCGCGCCCCGACGAGCAGCCCGTCGGACTCCAGGACGATCTCGATCGCAACCCGGGCATCGGCAGCTCCAAGGGCCTCTTCGCCCGCACCAGCGGCGAGGATGCGAGCCTGATTGAAGGCGACAACACCTTCGAAGGCGACCAGGACAATGACGGCGGCAATGCCGGCGGCGTCAATCCGGACACCGGCCGCGACCACTAAACAAGCGGGCGGGAAGCAGATGACGCTTTGCCGGATCTGGCGCGGCTGGGCGGCGCCCGGCGAGGCCGCCGACGCTTATCAGGCGCTGGTCTGGCAGACCGTCATTCCCGAGATGATCGAAGCGAGGGCGATCCCCGGCTTTCGCCACATCGATCTCATGCGCCGCGACCTTGGCGACGAGATCGAGTTCGCGACGATCATGTGGTTCGACGACGTTGATGCCATAAAGGCATTCGTCGGCGAGGATTACGAAGCGAGCCACGTCCCGCCCGCCGCCCGCGCGCTTCTCAGCCGCTGGGACGAGCGCGCGGCTCATTACGACGTGCTCGACCGAAGGCCGCAGCCGGGCGGCGGCGCCTAGCGCCCCCCGCCCGCCGCGTCACAGCGTCTTCAGATATTCCACCAGGTCGCGGCGGTTGCGCTCGGTGAGGCGGCTGTTGCCGTAATCGTGGCCGCCGTTGAAATTGCCCCAGACGACGCGCCCGGCCTCGTCGCGCGTCCTGTAAAGGAAGCTGTTCTCGTTGGACGGCGTCGTCTGGTAGCCGACGCGCTCCGCATCGAACTGCCGCGTGCCGACCCAGAAGCTCCGGCTCCGCTCGGAAGGCGGGAGCAGCAGCTCGTAGAGGTTCGGAACCGAGCCGTTGTGGAGATAGGGGCCCGTCGACCAGATGCCGGTCAGCGGCCGGCCCTTGTAGCCGAGGATGATGTCGGTGCTTTGATTCCACGTCTTGTTGACGCAGCTTCGATAGTTGGCCGGGAGCCCGGGATAGGGGTCGGGGCCCGGGCCCGTATGCACCGACGGCGGCGGCGGCGGCGCGCCGACCATCGGCGGGGCGGACGCGCCGCGGCGCCGCCTGCCCTGCGTCTCGACGTGCGGAGTCGGCGTGCCCCCTTCGTAGATCTTGAATGCGCTGCCCAGGATTTCGCGCCACTCGCCGGCCAGCGAATAGATGATCTCGGTGCTGAGGACGTCCAGCACCGGGGCGATCGGGCCCATGCGCTGGCCGCCGCTCTTATAGCCTTCGAGAAGGCCGGTCGCCGTGGAGTGGTAGAATGCGTTGCACGCCATCAGCGGATCCGTCCCGGGCGGGACGTTCGGGCGGGTGCCGTGCGGCGGCGCGCTCGGCGAGAACCAGCTCATCTGCGCGATGACCGGCGTGGTGAGATCGGTGCGCGCGAGCGGCACGTGGCAGGCCGCACATTCCTGCGCATAAATGGTGCTGCCGCGCGCGGCGCTCGCCTGGTCGATGCGGCCGAGCAGCTCCTCGGGCCATGCGGGCGGCTGGAGGCTTTCGAGCATGGTTTCGATGCCGACGAGTTGGTTCACCCGGACGCTGGAATGGAAGGGGCGCAGCAGGCCGAGCGGCGTCGGCCGGTGAGTCACGACTTCGCCGAAGACGCCGATCACTTCGCCCGCGTTGCGGCCCAATGCGCCGACGTCGAACGGGTGGCCGCGCAGCATGATCTTGCGGTTCGGCACCGAGCCGTTCCACTGCACCCGGTCATGCTGGGTGATGTTCCAGAGGAAGGGGTAGCTGACCGGTGCGTCGGGCTCGTTCTCGATCGGGTGGCCGGCCTGGGTGAAGAGCGACGCCTGGTTGAAGATGTAGCCGATCGCGTCGACGCGGGAGAAGCCGTAGCGCGTCGGCGTCGCGTTCATCCGGGCGATCTCGGCGCGATAGGCGATGTGCTGGTCCACGGCCGCGCCGAGCCGGGTGCGGTTGCGGGGGTTGTCGCGCGTTCCGAGCACCCGCTGCGAGAAGCGCGCCCATTTGGCGGGAGTGCTGCGAGTCGCTGCGAGCGAGCGGTCGACCTGCTCGGTGAATGCCTGGAAATCGCCCATGCCGGGCGCGCCGTCGACCCGGAGCCTGCGCTGGCCCACGGCCACTTCGTTGGTGTGGCAGGCGGCGCAGGTGAAGCCGATCCAGGGCTCGTCGTCGCGCTGGTTCGGGAGCCAGCGCAGCTTCGTGCGTCGGAGATTGCGGTCGCTCTGCCGGTCCTCCGCGAAGCCGACGGGGAGCGCGCTTCCGCTCGGCGTCGTGTAAGGCAGATAGCGGTAGCGGTGGATGTTCTCCGGCGTCAGGAACAGGGTCTCGTCCTGATGCCGCTCCAGCGCCTGCATCCATGACATCGGCATGAGCCGCGACCCTTGGGTCGAACTGTACCAAAGGTTTCGCTGCGATTCCGACCATCCCTGCGGCGAATAGCTGAGGAAGGGCTCGGGCGCGCGCTGCGCCGAGAGAAGAAAGGGAACGGCCGCAAGCGCCGCGACTCGGCACGTCTTCCTCAACATAATGGCTCCCCTGTCAGCCGGTCCGAATTACACGCCTACGCCCAAACGCGAACTTCGTAGCCGGAAGAATGACACAGGAAAGCAGCCCGCACAATGACGGCCGCTTGCATGTTGATTTCAGCGGTTTTTATCGAAGAGCGTCGAAACGACTCACAGCACGTATTTGCTGAGGTCCGTATTGCGCGCCACTTCGGCGAGCTGCGCTTCGACATAGGCGGCGTCGATGACGATGACGTCGCCGCGGCGGTCTTCGGCGCCGAAGCTGACGTCTTCGAGCAGTTTTTCCATGACGGTCGAGAGGCGGCGGGCGCCGATATTCTCGATCTGGCCGTTCACTTCGGCGGCGATGCGGGCGATCACGCGGATGCCGTCGTCGGTGAAGCTGACGTCGACGCCCTCGGTGGCGATGAGGGCGCGATACTGCTCGGTGAGGCTCGCCTGCGTCGCCGACAGGATGCGGACGAAATCCTCCTCGGTGAGTGCCTTGAGCTCGACGCGGATGGGGAGGCGCCCCTGGAGTTCGGGGAGGAGGTCCGAGGGCTTGGCGACGTGAAAGGCGCCCGACGCGATGAAGAGGATGTGGTCGGTCTTCATCGGCCCGTATTTGGTCGCGACCGTGGTGCCTTCGATGAGCGGCAGGAGATCGCGCTGCACGCCTTCGCGGCTGACCGAGCCCCCGCGAACGTCGGAGACGGCGATCTTGTCGATCTCGTCCAGGAAGACGATGCCGTTCGCTTCGGCGTCGGCGAGCGCGGTGCGGTTGACGTCCTCCGTGTCGAGGCGGCGGTCGGCCTCCTCCTCGACGAGGCGGGCCCAGGCTTCCTTGACCTTGAGCTTGCGCTTCTTCTTCGCCTGCTGCCCGAAAGCCTTGCCCATCATGTCGGAGAGGTTGATCATGCCGACCTGGCCGCCCATTCCCGGGATCTCGAACGGCGCGGCGGAGCCTTCGTTCAACTCCAGCTCGACTTCGCTGCTCTCGAGATGGCCTTCGTGGAAGCGGCGGCGGAAGCTTTCGCGTGTCGCCTCGCTCGAACCCTTGCCGGTCAGCGCATCGAGCAGCCGGTCCATCGCCGCCTCTTCGGCCGCGTCCTTGACGGCGACGCCGCGGCGTTCCTTTTCGAGCCTCACCGCTTCCTCGACGAGGTCGCGGGCGATCTGCTCGACGTCGCGGCCGACATAGCCGACTTCGGTGAACTTGGTCGCTTCCACCTTCACGAACGGCGCATCGGCGAGCTTGGCGAGGCGCCGGGAGATCTCCGTCTTTCCGCAGCCCGTCGGCCCGATCATGAGGATGTTCTTGGGCGTCACTTCGTCGCGCAGATCGTCGGGCAGGCGCTGCCGCCGCCAGCGGTTCCGAAGCGCTACCGCGACGGCGCGCTTCGCCTCGGCTTGGCCGACGATGTGCGAATCGAGGGCGGCAACCACCGCCTTGGGAGTGAGACTGTCGTTCATGATGGCCCGTCTGTTGCTCTCACCCTAGATTGGGGGGCGGCGGGCGGAATCAAGCTGGGAGGGTGCAGCGCAGGCCGGCGAACAGCCGCTGGTGCGCCGCGAGGATGCTCGCGATGTCGGCCGGATCGGGCTCCGTCCGCCATTCGTCGAGCTCGAACGTGCCGCCGAGGAGGATGCCGTCGGGGCGCGGGAACATGTAGCCCGCCCGCATGGCAATCGCGTAGCGGATCTCGGGCTGAGGCAGGAGGATGGCGAGCTGGCCGCGCGCGGGCCTGAGTTCGGTGTCGCCGAACAGGGCACGGGCGCCGAGGCCGGTGCAGTTGAAGACGAGCCGCTCGGGGAGGGCGGCGATGTCGGCGGGCGCGGCGAAGCTGCGCACGGCGATCCGTCCTCCGGCGGTCTGCACGTCGCGCATCATCTGGCGCAGGAAGCGGCCGGTTTCGACGTAGAGCGTGTCGTAGCGGCGGACGCCCGCCACCGGGAACGGGTGCTCGTCGGGGCGGAGCATGCGGTTCACCGGCGGGAAGTTGGGGATGAACGGCGTTTCGGGCTGGCTCGCCTCGACATAGGTGGGGAGCCATCGGATGCCGTAATCGTCGCCGACCATGATCTGGAACCGCCGCCAGCTATAGTCCGCCGCGCGGCGGAACTGTTCGCGCCATTCCGGCGTGACCGCTTCGGGGCGGAAATGCCCGAACGGGTGCCACTGCCCGCCCGCGATGTTGGAGACGGTGTCGGGCGGGAGCTGCGCGGTGTAGATGGTGACGGGAAAGCCCGCCTCCTGGACGAGCCGGGCGGTCGTTAGCCCCATCACGCCGGCGCCGATCACCGCGACCGGCCCCGAATGCCCCTGCAGCCCGATCTCGGCGGCGAGCCTGGAGCTTCCCCACGAAAGCGTGATCCCGGCGCCGCCATGCCCGTAATTGTGGACGAGGCGCTTGTCGCCGAGGGCTTCGCCGCGAACGACGAAGCCGGACGCGCGGTAGGGCCTCAGGCCCGCGGCCGTTCGGATCACCCGCTCGGGCGCGACGTTCACCGCCGGCAGGCACCCCGTCTGCGGCGCCGGCGCGGCCGTCTGGCGCGCGGACGTGGTCGCACAGGCCGGCAAAGCGAGCGCACCGGCGGAAGCGGCAAGAAAGCGCCTTCGATCCATAACCGCAGCCTAGCGCGGCGAAACGCTCAACGCACCACGATCTTGACCCGGCTCCCCGGCCGCAGCGCGTCGGCGCTCGAAAGGCCGTTCAGCATCAGGAGGTGATCGAGCGGCTGGTCGGTCGCCATCAGCCGGGTGAGGGCTGCCGCGCCGCCGGCGGGGACGGGGACGGTGCGCAGGAAGCGGGGCTTGAGGCTCGCGGCCTCCTCGGGCGAGAGGAGGCGGAAGGAGCGGATCAGCGGCTCCAGCGATGCGCGCGCCGCGGGCGAGGACGGCGCGGCGAGGAGGAAGTGGTAGGCCGCGCCGCCGCCGCCCGCATAGGCCGCGACCGTCAGCGTCACCGCGCCTTCGCGCGTCCGCACGACGGCGGGCACGATCAAGGCGGGGACGCCGTTCACCGCCGTCTCCTCCGCCGCGCCGAGCTCCGCCTGGACCTTGCCGCCGGCACCGGCGAAAAGCCGGTCGAGCACGGCCCGTGCATAATCCTGGAGCCCGCCCGCCGGCATCCGCCCGCCCGCGAACTCGCCGCGCGCGCCGTCGGGCCCTTCGATCAGGATCGATTGCGGGCTGTTGGTCAGCGTAAAGCCCGGCGGCGCCTCGAAGCCGATCCGCATGACGGGATGCGCGAAGCGGCGGCCGAGGACGAAGCCTTGCGCGGGATCGTCGCCGTAAAGGAGCCCGTCCACTTCGGCGAGGTAGCCCGCTTCATTCTCCGGGCGCTGGCCGTCGGCGATTCCGGTGGCCGACGCGGTGCTCGAGGCGCGGCCGACGCGGTTGCCGGCGAGAGGGTGGGTGCGCGCCCATTCGGGGATGCTGCGCGCGGCATCGTGGCCGCGGGTGCGCGCCTGGAATTCTTCCTGGCGGCCGAGCGCGGCCAGCATGTCGCCCGCGGCGTGGGGATCGAAGCCGGCCGCGGCCGTGAAGCGGATGCTGAGGTCGTCCGCTTCATATTCCTGCTTGCGTGAATAGCGCAGCGTGAAGAAGCCCGCCGCCTGGCCGGCGAGGCGGGTCAGCTGTTCGGAGCCGGTCACGGCCTCGACCGCGGCGACGCCGAGGCCGCGCAGGATCGAACGGCGCTGCTGGCGGCGGCTGTGCGCGGCGACGATGTGGCCGACTTCGTGGCCGAGCACCGAGGCGAGCTCCGCCTCGCTGTTCACCACCGCCATCAGGCCGCGCGTGATGTAGATGTAGCAGCCGGGGGTGGCGAAGGCATTGACGACGTCGCTGTTGACGAGGGTGAAGGTGCACTGCCCTTCGAGGTCCGCCGCCGCCGCGATCCGCTCGCCGAGCCCGCGCACGTAGGCGGCTTCGGGCGCGTCGTAGGCGCCGCCGAATTCGGTGAGGAGCTGCGGGTGAAGCTCGGCGCCCGCTTCGCGCTCGTCGCTCCGCACCGCCGGATCGTCGCCCCCGCCGCACGAGGCGAGGAGGGAAAAGGCGAGAGCGGTGGCGATGATGCGGCGCATGGGCTCTCCTGGTCGGGGCGCGCTTTGCCCGAGCCGTCAACGCATGGCGAGCACGATCTTGCGCGGGCCCTGAAATGGGGCTCGGCCGTGGGCGGCGAGGAGGTTGTCGAGGACGATGACGTCGCCCGGCTGCCACGCGTGGGCTTTCGTCTCGTCTCGCAGGACGGAGCGGATATGCTCCAGCGCTTCGATCGGGATCGAAGTTCCGTCGCCATAGGTGGAATTCAGACGGAACCGGTCCTCGCTGCCGCATTCCGCCAGCATCGCCTCGTACACAGCCGGCGCGAGGGCGGAGGGGTGGAAGCCGTCGGCCTGGTTGAACCAGACTTCCTCGCCCGTCACCGGGTGAAAGGCGGTGGCGGGGCGGACCTGGCTCATCCGGAGGATGCCGCCGTCGGCCCATTCGAAATGCGCGCCGATGCGGCGGCATTGCGCCTCCGCTTCCGCGGGGTCGTCGGTCTCGAGCGCGTCCTGCCAGCCATAGCCGGAGCCCTTCGCGCCCGAGAGGTTGCGGATGTAGCGCACGCCTTTGCTCCGGAATTCGCCCAGCACGTCGGGATCGATCCGGGCGAGGATCGAGCGGCTGTCGCCGAGCGTCGTCTCGCCGCCAACCGGCGCGGCTTCGACGCAGTGGAAGAAGAGCGTTCTGGGCCAGACGTCAGCGTAGGAAAGCTCGTTGTGGAGGGCGAGCGTCATCTCCGGCGGATATTCGGTGGAGCTGTAGAGGCCGGCTTCGTCCAGGCTCTTCCTCGGCGAGGCGCCGCCGGCATAGCCGAACGGCACTTCCGTGCGCGAAAACAGGGTCACGAACTCGCTAAAGGCATCGAGGCCGTCGATCCCCCAGTTGCGGAAGAGCAGCGCGCCTTGTTCGGTGAGCGCCGGCCGCAGCGCCCCGAGCGGAACACCCGGCGGGACGGCGAAGGGAAGCGTCATTCCGGCTTCGCGTCCTCGATTGCCTCCACGGTCAGATTGCCGTTCGTGTAGACGCAGATGTCGGCCGCGATGGCCATGCCCTTGCGCGCGATGGTCTCGGCATCCTCTTCATATTCGAAGATCGCCGTGGCCGCGGCGAGGGCGAAATTGCCGCCGGAGCCGATCGCCGCGACGCCGTTCGCGGGCTCCAGCACGTCGCCGTTGCCGGTCAGGATCAGGGTCACGTCCTTGTCGGCGACGATCATCATCGCTTCCAGATTGCGGAGGAACTTGTCGGTCCGCCAATCCTTGGCGAGCTCCACGGCGGCGCGCATCAGGGCGCCGTGATGCTGTTCCAGCTTGCGCTCCAGCCGGTCGAACAGGGTGAAGGCGTCGGCGGTGGCGCCCGCGAAGCCGCCGATCACCTTGCCATCGCCAAGGCGCCGGACCTTGCGGGCGTTGGGCTTGATCACCGTATGCTGGAGCGAAACCTGGCCGTCGCCGGCGATCACCGCCCTCCCGTTCTTGCGCACCGCGAGGATCGTCGTTCCGTGCCAGCTTTCCATCTTCGTCCCGAAGCTCCCATGTCCGTTGCGGCCCATGTGGGGGAGGGGGCGCCGCTCCGCAATCTATTGCCTTACCGGGGCGAGCGGCTAGGCTTTGCGGCAGGGATGCCGGAGTGGACATGATGAAGAAGACCAAGCTTGCGTCCCTGGCGCTCGCCCTTGCCGGGACCGCCCTCGCCTCGGAAGGGACCGCCGACGCGGTGCGGCGCGCGCCCGTTCTTCCCGACATCTCCTGCTTCCAGACCCCCGAGCAGGGCGGCGGCGGCGGCGCGAGCGAGGTGCAGCGCCCGCCGGTGCTCATCGAGGGCCTCGGCACCTCCGGCATCGTGCCGGATACGCAGAGCGCGGAGGCGCGGCGCTGGTTCGACCAGGGCGTGGCCCTGGTCTGGGCGTTCGACGAAGTGGAGGCGGTGCGCGCCTTCCGGCAGGCGCAGGCGCTCGATCCCAATTGCGCCATGTGCTTCTGGGGCGAAGCCTGGGCGCGAAGCCCGACGATCAACCTCAACCCCCGCACCGAGGAACTCGCTTTGGCGACGGCCGCGGCCGAGCGCGCCGTGTCGCTCTCGCGCCGCCTGCCCGACGCCGAGAAGCGGCTCGTCCGCGCCATGCGGCAGCGCATGGGCCGGACGGAGTTCAACGCCGCGCGCTATGCCCGCGCCTTGGCGAAGCTCGCCGAGCGGCACCCGGCACACGATGCGATCAACGTCGAAGCGGCCAATGCCGGCATGCTCGCGGCGGACAGGTTCAGCGAAGGCTCGCTCCCGCAGCGCCTCCTCGAGCGCGTGATGGCGCGCTCGCCCGAGCATAGCGGCGCGATCCACATGTACATTCACCTCACGGACTGGATCGACCGGCAGGACCTCGCCGAGCGTCACGCCGAGCGGCTCGGCCGGATCGCTCCGGCCGCGAGCCACCTCGTTCACATGCCTTCGCACACATTCTACGGCGTCGGCCGCTACGCCGACGCGGCGGCGGTGAACGTCCGCGCTATCGCCGCCGACGCGGCCTATGTCGCGCGCGTGGCGCCGCCCGAATCCAGTTACCGCACCGGGCTTCTCGCCCACAACATGCACTTCGCAATGAACTCGGCGCTGATGCGCGGCGACGGCGAGACCGCGCTCTCGGTCGCCGAGCAGTTCAAGGCGCGCTATCTCGGCGCGGGCGCGGGCACGCGCTACCGGACGATCGGCAGCGCCGTCTGGTATTCGGAAGGCCTCCACGGGGATCCGCGGGCCGTGCTCGCCATATCCGAGCCGGAGGAGAGCAACGTCATCTTCCGCGCGATGCGTCATTATGCCCGCGGCGAGGCGCTGGCCCGCCAGGGCAATGCCGCCGCCGTCCGCGCCGAAGCCGAGGCGCTCAAGGGGCTGCGCGAAGGCGCGCTCGCCCCCCAGCTCGGCCGCGGCGGCGGCGCGCTCGCCGAGATCGCGCAGCACGTGCTGGAAGGTCGCGCCGCGATGCTCGCCGGCAATTACGAGGCCGCCCAGGCCGCGTACCGCAACGCGATGGACCGGCAGACGGCGGCGCGGTTCGGCTCCGATCCGCCGCTCTGGTGGTATTCGACGCGCCGCAGCCTCGCCGCCTCCCTGCTTGCCGCGGGCAACCATGCCGACGCGCGCGAGCAGCTCGTCGCCTCGCTCGAACATTGGCCCAACGATCCGCTCGCCCTTTACGCGCTCGCCAAGGCGGAGGAGGGGCTCGGCAACCGCGACGCCGCCGCCGCCGCGCTCACCCGCGCGCGTGCCGGCTGGTCGGGCGACGTTTCGAAGGTGCCGCTGGCGCGCATCTGAGCCGTGCACGAAAAAGGGGCGGCCGGAGCCGCCCCTTTTCCGTCTCCACAGGCCGGTGCGTTACCTGGGGCCGAAATTCTTGTCGGCCGGGCCCTGATAGCTTTCGCCGGGCGCCTTGGCCGGGTTGCGCTTCGGGGCGGCGCCGCCGGTGACGGCGTTCAGCTCGTCGTTCTTGAGAGTGCGCATGGTTCGTCTCCTTTGTCGCTCGCTTAAGCGGGCTTGCCGGTGGTCTTGAACGTGAACGTCTCGGTGTTCGGGTTCTTGAGGACGCTCTTGTTCACGACGCCGCCCGGGTTGGTGGTGACGGTGGTGAGGTGCGGGTTGATGCCGCCGGTGACGGCGGTGAGCTCGTTGGTGTCGAGAGTGCGCATGTCGATCTCCTGTTCACGCGCGGAAAAGCATGCGCGCCGCTCTTCAAGGACATCG
>DASQND010000031.1:0-108375 GCA_035645215.1 Allosphingosinicella sp. | reverse complement strand
AGGCGGAGGCGGGAGGCGGGGAAGCCTTGGGCGAGGAGATCGAGGCTGCCGCCCATGGTGCGGCCGCCGAGGAGGGGGATGAGGAGGCCGGCGGCTCCGCCCAGCGCTCCCGCGGCGGCGAGGCGGTGGGGGAGCGGGCGGGCGGAGCGGGCGGCGAGCCAGGCGGCGAGGCCGACGAAGGCGCCGAGGAGGGCGCCTTCGGGGGCGCCGGTGATGTCGCCCGGGGAGCGGCCGACGAGCAGGGTGAAGGCGTCGAGGCCGAGGAGTTTGGCGAAGGCGCCGACGATGAGGCCGCCCGCCGCGCCGCCGAGGATGCTCCACGGGCGGTTTTCGTCCGCAAAGCCGGCGGCGGCGATCCCGAAGGCGACTCCGGCGCCCGCAATCAGGCCGGCGAGGATGCCGACGCAGACGAGGACGAGGAGCACGGAGACGGCGCCCATGCCGGGGTCGAGCGGCTGCGACGCGCCGCCGAAGCCGTAGAGCAGGCCGACGAGCGCACCGGCCGCGCCGCCGCCGGTCGTTCCCGCCCCGCCGAGCATCAGGAAGCGCTGCCACGTGTAGCGGCCCTCGGTCGTGCTCGCGACGTCCGGCTCAGGGTCGGGCGTGGCCGCGGGAGGCACGACTGCTTCGTCGGCCGCTTCCACGGCGGCGATGAAGCGGTAGCCGTGCTTCGGGACGGTTTCGATGAAGCGCGGGCTGGTCGCATTGTCGCCGAGCTGGCGGCGCAGCGTCTTGATGCACTGGGTGAGCGCTTCGTCGGTGACGGGGATGCCGCGCCAGACCTCGTCCATGAAGCGGTCCTTGGAGACGAGCCGCCCCCCCTCGCGCACCAGCAAGGCGAGCGCGTCGAGATAGCGGGCGTTGAGCTCGACCGGCGCGCCGCCGCGCCGGAGCTGCCGGTCCGCGCAATCGAGCAGGAAGTCTTCGAAGCGGTAGCAGCCCGATGCCATGCTCACCTCATGCCCCGGATCGGGCGCGGCGTCAGTAGTCCTTGGAATAACGGACGTTGACGTTGGTGCCGCTGTTGCCGGAGCCGAACTGCGAGATGACGCTGAGCGCACGGCTCAACGCAATCTCGAGCTGGGTCGCGGTGAAGCCGCGGGCGTCGGTGATGATCTCGAGATAGATGTCGTCGGAGAGATACATCCCGGCGGCGAGCGCGGTGCCGCGCCCCGTCGTGTCGTCGGCGCCGAGGATGCGCAGGCGATCGATGCCGGTCGCCGAGCGGAGCTGGCCGAGCGGGTTCAGCCCGCCGCCGCCGCCGCCGCGCAGCGAATTGAGCGAGGCGGCGACCTGGACCGCCTGGAGCGCGCTGATCTCGGTCACCGAGCTTCCGAACAGGATGCGCGCCACGATCTCGTCCTGCGGCAGGCCCGGGTTCGAGGTGAAGGCGATCTGCGGGTTGCTGGCGCTCCCAGTCACGTTGATGCCGATCTCGACGTCGTCGATGTCGGCGAGCGCGCGGATCGTGATCTGCGGGTTGGGCGGACGCGCGCCGGTGAAGACGACGCGGCCTTCGTCGAGGTTGAAGCGCCGGCCGGCGACGCTCAGCGTGCCGCGGATCAGCTCCACGTTGCCGACGATGCTCGGCGTGGCCGACGTGCCCTGGACTCGGAGGTCGGTCGACCATTCGCTCTCGATGCCCATGCCGGAGACGAAGACGCGGTTGTCGGCGCGGACGCGCAGGTCGAGGCGCCAGACGCTCGGCGCGCCCCCGGCTTCGGCGGCGGCCGCGGCGGGATCGACGAGCGGCTCGCCGCGGCGGCGCACGCCCGCGAGCTGGCGGACGTCGGCGGCGGCCTGGCGGACGATCTGGTAGCGCGCTTCCGGAAGCTCGAGCTCGCCGGCGATGAGCGCGCCCGCCGCCCGGCTGTTGGTGATCCGGATGTTGCCCGTCGCGGTGGCGCCGAGATCGTCGCCGCGGGCGAGCTGGGCGTTGTCGAAGGCGAGGCGCAGATCCATGGGGAAGCCCGCGGCGGCGGCGAGGCCGACCGTGCCGCTGCCCTGCAGCGTGCCTTCGCCGGCGCGCCCGGTGAAGCTCACGATCTGGAGCTCGGAGGCGTTGAAGCGGCCGTCCAGCGCCATGTTGGTGATCCGCGTCCCGTATTGCTCGTTCACGTAGACGAGGTTGTTCGAGCGCACGACGCCGGTGAATTGCGGCGCCTGGACTCGGCCCGAGAAATCGGCACCGACGGCGATCGGCCCGGAAAGCTGGTGCCCGGCAAGGCCGGCGAGCGACATCAGGACATCGGCCGGGCCGTTGTAGCGGATGCCGCCGGCGAGCGGCGCCGCGAACAGCCGGGTCGACCAGGTGCCGGCCGCCGGCCCGAGCGGCTGGAGGCGGACCTGGGCGCGGCCGATCAGCGCGCCGCCGCGGCGGATGGCGGCGGCGAGCTGCCCGCCCTCGGGAAGGAGGCTGCCGGCGAGCGCGATGTCTACGGGCACGGAGCGGGTCACGATGCCGCTGCGCGTGAAGTTCGCGATGTTGAGCCGGGCCTCGGCGCGCGGGAAGGCGGAGCCGGCCGGCTGGGCGAAGTCGAGGCTGCCCGTAGCGCGGCCGCCGATGCCGAGCGCCGGGTTGATGGCATTGAGGATCGTCAGGTCCAGATTGTCGAGGCGCGACTGGACGACCATTCCGCCCGGCCCGGACCGTCCGGCGACACGAACATTGCCTTCGCGAAGCACGATCTGCGTAGGCGTCAGCACCCAGTCGGCGCCTTCCTTGCGGATGTCGGCGGGCTGGGCGAGCTGGAAGGGGATGTTGTTGACGACGCCCTGGAGGGCGGCGCGGACGTGGTTCGGCGCGAGCACGGCGCGGGCGCCGACGCGGAACGGCACGGCGTTGGAGCCTTCGGCGAAGATGTCGGCCGTGCCGTTGCCGCCGCGGTAATTGACGCGGGCGCGGGCGGTTTCGAGCAGGAGCTGGCCGGAGCGCAGGCCCGCCACCTGGACGTCGCCGACGATCGACGGCGCCTCGGGATAAAGGATCACGGTCGCCTGGACGATGGCGCGCTGGATCGAGACCGGGACTGCGCCGGGGATCTGCGCGCCGTTCGCGGTGGCCGCGACGTCGGCGCGCTGGTGGCGCCCTTCGGCGGCGAGGCGGACGGTGCCGTCTATGCCCTGGCCGGACATGGCGAGCGTGCCGACCCACGGCCCCGCGGCGCTCTGCTGGACTCGGCCGGTGAAGGTGACGCCGGCGATGGTCAAATTGTTGATCTGGATGGTGAGCGGGCCGCGGCCGGCGATGATCACCACGTCCGCCGAGAACGGCCCGTAGGCGCTTTCGCCCGTCGCCTGGATCGCCCAGCCCGCGCCGGTGCTCCGCACGGTCGCGTTGACGTTGCTGAGGCCGAAGCCGAGCCCCGGATTGGCCGCCTGGAGACGGACCTGCGGCGCCGCCTGCGTCCCCGTGATGTGGACGCTGACCGCGCCGTAAGCGTTGCTGTTGCCGCGCAGGCGGAAGTCGATGCGCCCGTTTGGCCAGTACGTCCCCTCGCCGCCCGTGATGCGCAGCAGCGGCGCGGTAAGGCGGATTCCGGACAATCGTATGACGCCGGAGGGATCGAGCGCGAGATTGGCGCTGAGCGTCGCCGCGCCGCCGAGGAAGTCGCGCGCGGAGGCGTTTTCGATCGTGCGGGTGCGGGCGATGAAGCGGCCGCTCACCCCGAAGCCGCGCGGCGTCGTCACCACGTCGAGATCGGTGGTGACGTCGACGAGGCCGACGCCTTCGATCCGGTAGCCGTTGACCCGGCCCTGGAGCCCGAAGCGGTAGATGCCGCGCTGGAGGTCGAGCGCCATGGCGACCGTGCCGGAGAGCTTGTCGGACTGGACGCGGAGGTTGTCCGAGACGATCTGCATCCCGCTCACCGCGAGATCGCCCTGGATGCGGACGTTGGTGAGCAGCCCGCCGACGGCCGGATCGAGGCCGAGGATCCGGTTGGCGGTGGCGACCACCGGGATCAGGATGCGGTCGCTGCGCACGACCGCGCGGCCGCGGGCCTGGAGGCCTTCGACGATCGTGGTGCCGAATCCGAGGGAGGCGGCGCGGATGTTGTAGCCGACGGTGGGCGTCAGCATCTCGCCGTCGAGGAGCAGCGAGAGGCGCACGTCGCGGCCGCGAAGGTTCGGCGCGATGGCCCCGGGCTGGATCAGCCGGGCGCCGACCTGCAGCCCTTCGAAGCGGTTGCGGCCGAGGTCGACCAGGCCTTCCGCGGTGATCGCGGCGACGCGGCTGCCCAAGCGCAGGTTGATGTCGGCGCGGCGGTTTTCCCACGTCGTGGTGAGGTTCACCATGGTCATCGGGCCGACGAGGCGCTGGACCTGACCCTCGGTCACCATGCCGAGGCGCATCGGGCCGGAGACGGTGTAGCGGCCCTCGCGCGCCTGCACGGCGAGATCGGCGAACGCCTCACCGCCGAGCGCGGCCTTGGCGCGGCCGCGCCAGTCGCTCCACCGCCCGCCGCCTTCGACCTGGGCCACGATCGAGCGGTTGAGCCCGGTCACGCCCGCAAGGAAGCCGTCGGCCGGGCCGCGGGCGAGAAGGGCGATGTCGAGCTGGTTCTGCGCCGGCACCGAATTGATGCGCATGATCAGGCGGTCGCCGCCGGCCGTCCGCTCGGTCCGGAGCGTGCCGAGGTTGAGCCCGAACTGGGCACGGCCGTCGTCGACCTTGATCGCGCTCGTAAACTCCATCTCGTGGATGCGCCCGGTGACGGGACGGGCGATGACCAGCCGGTGCACGCGGACGGTGCCGACGTCGATGTCGATATCGGGGAGGAGCGGCGCGTTGGGATCGCCGGGCTTGAGTTCCGGCAGGCGCCTCAGCAGAGCGGCGGGGATTTCCAGCCGGCGAATGTCGATGTGGTTCTGGAAATAAGCGAAAGGCCGGTACTCGACCGTCGCCTGGGGCGCGTAGAAGAATTCGCCCTTCGGGTCCTTGAGCCGCAGGCCGTAGATGGTGAGTTCGCCGAAGATCGAGCCTTCGATGCGGTCGATGTCGATGTCGAGGCCGGACGCGGTTTCGAGGTTGTTGATCTGGTTGACGACGTAGCGCCGCCCCGGATCGGTGTTCAGCCAGACGATGAAGCCGCCGACCAGCAAAGTGAGGACGAGAAGCGTGATCCCCGCCCACTTGGCCGCGCGCTTCGCCACCGTGCGGCCGCGCCGGCGGCGGCGGACGACCACCGTCTCCTCATGCACAGCCTCGTCGTGCACAGCCTCGTCGTGCACAGGCCCCTCGTGCACCGGCTCGCCGGGCGCGTCGGGCTGCACGGGCTCGTCGCCGGCCATCAGAAGGCCTGACCGATGGACACGTAGATGCCGATGATGCCGTCGCCCCGGCGCCGGTTGAGCGGCGTCGCGACGTCGACCCTCAGCGGCCCGAAATTCGTATAGACCCGGCCGCCGACGCCGACGCCGTAGCGGAGGCCGGACAAAGTCGGATATTGCTCTTCATAGACCTGGCCGGCGTCGACGAAGGCGACGACGCCGAGATTGCCGAAGCGGTAGCGGCCCTCGATCGCGAACTCGTTGAGGCTCCGCCCGCCGAGCGGGATGTCGATCGTCTCGGGGCGCTTGTCCGGCTTTTCCGGATCGAAGCGCGGGTTGGGCACGGTTTCGCGCGGGCCGATCGACTGGTAGCCGTAGCCGCGCACCGAGCCGCCGCCGCCCGCATAGAAGCGCCGCGAGGGCGCCAGCGCGTCCCGCTCGATCCCGTAGATCGAACCGACGCGGAAGCGGCCGGCGATGACGATATTGTCCTGCACCGGATAATAGACGCTGCCTTCGAGGAGGTTGCGCGCATAGCGGTCGAAGCCGTCCTTCAGCGAGGCTTCCGGGTTGATCCGGCCGAGCAGGCGGAAGCCGCGGGTCGGATCGAGGAGGCTGTTCGAGCGGTCGTAGCCCAATTGCCCGATCAGGCCGCCGATGAAGAAGGTGTCGCCGAGCGAGAGGGTCGGCTCGCCGAGGCGGGTCTCGTTGGTGGCGAGCACTTCCGCCCCGAACGCATAGGTCCAGCGCTTCTGCCAGATCGGTGTCGATTCGCGCGTGACGAGGCCCTGGGCGCGCACCGTGTAGCCGCGGAACGCCGCGTAATCCCGCCGGCCCGCTTCGGCGAGCGCGAGGATGGCGCGGTCGCGCTGGCCCCAATTGTTGCGGCGGAAGCGCAGGCTGACGGACTGTTCCTGGGTGCCGAGCACGCCGGCGGCGCGCAGCGAGCCTTCCGGCGGGAACAGGTTGCGATGCTCCCAGGCGGCTTCGATGCGGAAGCCTTCGCCGGTCGAGAAGCCGGCGCTGCCGTCGATCGAGCGCGCCGGCCCCGCATCCTGGCGGACGAGGATGTTGACATACTCCGAGCCGTCCTCGGCGAATTCCCCCGTGCGCACCGGCTCGGCCGCGACGGTGGTGAAGAGCCGGGTCGCGACCATCGCTTCGCGAAGGTCGTCGACGCGGCGGCGGTCGAACAATTCGCCGCGGCGGAAGCGGGCGAGGCGGCCGACATGGCGCGGCCCGAAGGCGAGGTCGCCCTCCGTCGTGAAGCCGGCGAAGACCGCGCGCGGCCCCGGGTTGAGCGGCAGCGTGTAGTCGCCGGTGCCGGTCTCCGGATCGAGGAGGATGTCGCGCAGGCCCATCTCGGGGAAGGGATAGCCCTGCTGCGGCAGGCGCAGGAGCACATTGGCTTCGGCGGCCTCGACGTCGATCGCGACGATCGGGCGGCCGGCGGTGAGCGGAAGGGCTTCGCGGGCGAGGTCGGCGGGCTCGGTGGCCGGGCCTTCGATGCGGATTTCGCCGAAATTGTAGCGCTGGCCGGGCACGGCGCTGACCACGATGCGCAGCGAACCCGGCGCGTCGCCCTCGCCCGGCACCTGCTCGATCGAATGGGCGGCGACGGCGTCGTAAAAGCCTTCGGAGCGGAGAAGGCGGATGGCGAGCGTCTCGTCCTCGCGGGCGCGCTGCACGATCTGCGCCCCGTTCACCGCTTCGCCGCGCGCGTCCTGGAGGGCGGAGAGGTCGCGGAAGCGGCCGGTCAGGCCGACTTCATCCAGGCCTTCGATGACGAGGGTGTAGTTGACGCGGACGTCCTCGGCCTCCTCGCCTTGTCCGGCGGACGCGTCGGCGACGGTCTCGGCTTCGAAGGTTGAAAGCGGCGGCAGCGGCTCGGCGAGGGCCGCGTCGCCGAGCGGGGCGTCCTCGACGGGCCCGGGAACCGGCGGAAAGGCGCGGGCGGGATCGACCTGCTCCAGCGGCTCGAGCGGGCGGGTCAAGTCCGCGTCGAGCGGCGGCAGGGCCTCTTCGAACTGGCTGTCGGGAACGATGGGTGCGTTTGGATCGAGCGGCTGCTGCGGAGGCGGCGTTTTCGCCTGACTTTGCGAACGCGCCTGCGCGGCTGCGTTCGTGGCGCACGCAAGCGCGCCCAACGCAACGGCCGCCGACAAGAGCCTGGCTTTGTTCAACGAAACCCCACCCGAGAGGACCGGGGCGAGCTTTGCGTGACATCGTGCGGAAAAGAAAGGGCTTAATTGAGCCCGGCACCCCCTCCGGCGACGCTTCGCGCTTCACTGTTGCGCGGGATCACCGCCCGTGCGCCGTCGCCGACGATGGCGAAGCCGGACCAGTAATAAGGATGCGACGTCGCCGGATCGTCCATCAGCGCGCGCTGGGCGCGGCGCAGCGCCGAGGCGGTGGCCTCGCCGGGCGCGGCGGCGAAGAGGCCGGAGATGAGGCGCTGCGTGGCGTTGTAATCGTCCGGCACGGGCCAATGGCTCGCGACCACCGAACGGCCCCCGGCGCCGACGAAGGCGCGCACGAGGCCGTCCAATGCGAAGTCCCCGCCGCCCGAAACGCCCGCCTCGCGCGTCGCCGCCGCGCCCGCCCCCGCCGCCGTGTCGCAGGCGGAGAGGATGACGAGGTCGGCGTCGATCCGGAGGTCGAAAATCTCGGCGAATGTCAGGAGCCCGTCCGATCCCGCGCCGCCGAACGAGGTGACGAGCGACGGCCGGGCCGGGCATTCCGGGCGCGGCGGCGCGACGAGGCCGTGGGTGGCGAAGTGCATGACGCGGTACTGCGTCAGATCCTCGCGGGCGAGAATCGAATCGTCGGTAAAGGCGGCGCCGGTCACCACTTCGGCTTCCCCCGCCTGCCCGCCCGACAAGGCACGCCCAGCCGTGTGCAGCTCCGCGGCGGAGATCGGCCGGTTCCACAAAGCCGGGGACCAGGCGCAGTCGTTGGCAAGAGTCGCGGAGGGCGGGGCGAAGAAGCTTGCGGCGGGGGCGTTCTCGCCGAAGCCTATGTATTCGCGCGAGGCGCGTGACGGCTCGATCCGGCGGATGTCGCGAAAGGAGGAGGCGGAAACCGCGGTGGAAATGTCGCGGTCGCGCCCGAGCCAGGCGATGCCGGTGAAGTCGAAGCCGTCGTCCCCCTCTCGCCCGGCGCGGGCGCGGTAGGCGGCGAGGCCGCTCGCTTCGGCGACGAGGAGGTTGGGGGGCAAGCGCAGCATCGCCCCGTCCGGCTCGAAGACGAGGTGGCGGACCGACGCCATCTGCGCGTCGACGGGCGCGAACAGGCGGCGGTAAAGAGCGTGGGCGCGCTCGGCGTCGAACGGGTAGGTGACGGTCTGGCCATTCTCGCTGACCGCGATCGTGCTCCGGAGCGCGTCGACATCCGCTTCGAGCTCGGCCGGGCTCGCGCCGGTCCGCCATGCGCGGGCGGCGGACGGCGTGACCCAAAGGGCGTAGCTGTCGTCGCCCACCACCGTCATCTTGTAATAGGCTTCGCCCAGCCGGAGCAGGGCCTGGAGGTCGCCCAGGCTCATCGCGCCGCTCGCCACCGCGCGGTAGCGGGGGAATTCCGCGAGGCGCGCCTGCGTCGCCACCTGGTCGCGCTCGAAGCCGGCGAGGGCTTCGCGCAGGGCCGCGAGGCGGGCGGGATCGGCCGCCTCCTCGCCCTCGAGGCGGGCGATCTCGACCCGGGTGCGCTCGACGTCCCGGGTGAGGGAGACGGACTGGCGGAACAGGCGCGCCGCTTCGTCGGAGCCGCCGCTGAGCTCGCGGGCGAGCACGGCCTGGGTCTGGGCGACTCCCGGGCGGACCAGCACCTGGCTCGCCCGGAACATGTCGGCGACGGCCGCCGCGCTGCCGTCGGCGGCGAGAAGCTCGAAATAAGGCGCGAGCGCGCGGCGGAGCGCCGGCGCGCCGCCGCCGGCCACGATGTTCGCATCGACGATGCCGCGGAAGAGGCTGCGCGCTTCGGCGGTGCGGCCGGTCCGGGCATGGAAGCCGGCCAGGCGGGCCTGCGCAGCGAGGAGGGCGGCGGAGGCGGGATAATTGGTGGTGAGGAGCGCGACCGCCTCGCGGTGCCGCGCTTCGGCGCCGGAGCGGTCGCCCCGGCCTTCGGCGAGCGCCGCCAGCTCGCCGAGGATCTGGGCCCGCAACCACATCACCGAGGCGACCCGGCCGCCGCGCACCGCGACGAGGCGCCCGAGCGCGTCCGAAAGTGCGGCGTCCGCTTCGCCGGCATGGCCTTCGACGCGGTGCACGGTGCCGCGCAGATGCTGCGCCTGCGCGTCGAGGATCGCGACCTTGTCTTCGGGCTGGAGGCCGGTGCCGGCGGCGTCGAAGCGGCGCGAGACCGGCGACTCGCGGTTGAGCCGGGTGGAGAGCGGGCGGTCGACCGGCGCGGTGCGGGGAAGTTCGCGCGCGCCGGGCGGGAGCGGACGGTCGAGCTCGGCCATGGCGGCGGCTGGGTCGCCGCGGTTCATGAGGTGCATGGCGCGGTAGTTGCGCAGGCGCCGGGCGAGGACGGGGTCGTTCGCGACCAACGGCTCGGCCCGGTCGAACAAGGCGTCCGCTTCGCCGAGCGCGCCGAGGTTGGAGCGCTGCAGCGCCTGGTTGACCAGCGCTTCGGCCTGGCCGCCGCTCGCCGTCTCCGCGCGGCTCAGGATCGCGAAGAATTCGGAGGCATCGGCGTAGCTCCCCGCATTGTTGCGGCGGTACGCTTCCTCCAGCGCGCGGCGGGGATCGAGCGCCTCCGCCTGCGCGCGGGCGAAGGAAGCGGCGTCGCCCGCCTCGGTCGTCGCGACTTCGACGCGGCCTTCGACCGGGCGGTCGGCGACGATCGTGCGGAGCGCCAGGCGGAGCGCGCTGTCGTAGCCGGCGAGCCCTTCGGCGGCGTAGAGCCGGTTGCCGCGCTCCAGGAGATAGACCCGGTAGGCGGCGCCGGCTGCGTCGCGGCAATCGAGCGTCCGGGCGGTGCCGAGACCTTCGATCCGCGCCGGCGCGCCCGGCGTGCACTGCGCCTGGCGCGCGGCGGCGAGTCGTGCGGCCGGGTCGCCCCGGCGGCGGAGGGCATAAGCGCGGCCGACGGGCGCCGCGGCGTCGCGGCAGACGACCGAATAGCCCCGGTCGAACATGTCGGTGAGCACCCGGTCGGTGGGCGCGGTCTGGGCGGTGCAGACGATGCCGGGGCCCGACCCGATCGGAAAGGTGTCGCGCATCGAGATCGGCTGGGCGGAGGCGCCGGCGATGCCGAGCAGGCCCAGGAGCGCGAGCGCGGAGGCGGCGCGGACCGCGCTCACGGCCGCTCCTCCTCTTCGTCTTCCTCATCGTCGTCGTCCGGCCCGATCCACAGCGTCGAATCGGCACCGCTGGTTACCGGCTCCTCGATCAGCGGCTCGGCGAGGAAATCGAGCGGTTCGAGCGGGTCGCCGGCGGGCTGGAGCGGCGGCACCCGGAAGAGGCCCGGCGGGTAATCGGGCGCCGGCACGAAGGCCCCGCCGCAGAAGAAGAAGTTGATGATGCAGCCGTTGAACTCGGACTCGTTCGTATAGCCCGCCGAGCTGCCGCGGCTGTAATCCACCGCCCGGAAGAAGGGGATGTTGGCCGTGACGCTCCCGTCCGCATTGAGCCGCCGCCCGAAGGCGTAGACCGAAGCGGGCGCGTTGCCGCTCGGATCGATGACGAGGCCGCCGGGGCCGACGGTGATTCCGGCAAAGGCGGCGGCGGTGCCGCTGTTGCGCACGTAGAGGGTGCGCAGCGGAGCGAGGCGGACGGCGTTCGCCTCCATTTGCCCGCGCGGGCGGTCGGCGCCGTCGTTGGTGCGCAGCGTCTCGTCGCGCCCGGCGAAGTTCGGATCGGCGGCAAGGAGGGCGAGCGTCGGCGCGTCGGCGACCCAGATGTCGCCCGCCGCAATATCGATGCTGCCGGCAGGCGCCCCGGCGCCGTCGCGGACCCGGACGCTCCCGGCTTCCGTGGCGACTTCGAGCCGTCCGGCGGCGAGGCCGATGCCGTCGCCCGCCGCCGCATTGGCGAGGAGCAGGGCGCCGTCGACGCGCACGTTGCCCGGCGTCGCGACTTCGAAGCGGTCGATGCCGGCCGCGGCGGTGCTGCCGGCTAAGGTGAGGTCGCGCACGACGATCTGCGTGGAGGGCGAGACACCGTTCGCGGCGGAAAGCGCCGTGACGCGGACGGTGTCGCCGCGCACCCGGTTCGCCTCGCTTTGGGTGAGCGTATAGCCCGGCCCGGCACCCGCGCCGCCGAGCGTCGTCGCTTGTCCATTCGGGCGGACCTCGAGCGCGACGAGGTCGGTTGCCGCGTTGCCGATGCTTCCGGCGGAGGTCACGTCGATGTCGCTCGAACTGACCCGCACCTCTCGCCCGGTGGCGGCGGCGGCGAAGCGCGCCGTTGCGCCCGCGGCGACCGAAAGCCGGCCGGCCGCGTCGGTCCGCCCAAGGGCGGCGTCGCGGCCTGCGCTGAGATCGACATCCCCGCCGAGCACGGCCGAAGCGGGGGCGGCGGAATAGTCGCGGCCGGCGGCGACCTGGATCGCCCCGGCTCCGGCGTCGAGGCTGCCGCTGCCGTCGACGATCGCGTCCTGGCCGGCGGTAAGCTGGATAGCCGCGCCGGTCAGCGCAGCGGGTACGCGGATGTCGCCGGAGGCCGTGACCGCGAGGCGGCCCGAGGCCTGCGTCCGCCCGAGGAGGGCGTCGCGGCCTGCACGAAGGTCGGCATCGCCGCCGCGTACGGCCGAACCGGCGGCGGCGGAATAGTCGCGGCCGGCGGCGACGCTCACCGGGCCGGCGCCTGCATCGACGCTTCCGGTTCCCTCGATGACGACGTCGCGGCCGGCGGCGAGCGCGGCGGCCCCGCCGGTCACCGGGGCTGCGACGCGAACGTCGTTGCCGGCGCTGACGGCGACCGTGCCGAGGCTCGCCGTCGCTCCCAGGAGAAGGGCGTCGGCGCCCGCGGCGATGGTGACGCCGGAGCGGCCGAGGACGGCGGTTCCCGGCTCGGCGGCGTAGGTGCCCGCCGTGGCGGCGGCGAAGCGGTCGGCGTCGACGGTCTGCGCACCGGCGGGGCGGCCGCTGTGCGTGAGGGTGACGGCGGTCCGGCCGTTCAAGGCGATGTCTCCGCCGACGAGCCGTCCGGCGCCGGTCGCGGAAAGGGCGATGCTGCCGTCGGTGGTGAAGACGCCGGCGGCGGCGACGCTCACCGTGCCGCCGTCGAGCTGGAACTCGGATGAAACGGAGGCGGGCGTTCCGGTCGCGGAGGCGCCGACATTGGCCGAGCCGAGGTTGATCGCGCTTCCCCCGGTCGCGGCGAAGCGCCAGCGGCCCATGACGTTGAGGCTGCTCGCGTCGCCGAGCGCATCGGCCCGGCCGCTGAGCGCAGTGGCGGAAAGGGTGCCGGCGGGGCCGCCGTCGGCGGGAATGGCGGTGACGAGGAGATCGCCGCCTTGGGCGAGCCCGCGCGCGCCGCCGCTGCCGAGACCGCCGGTGCCGTTCGCCGCGAGGGTCGCCTGGCCGGTGACGGTCGTTGGGCCGCTGGTCGAGACGAGTGTAACGGCGCCGCCTGCGCCGGTGCCGCCAGCCGCGCCCGCGCCGCCGGTGCCGGAGGCGGCGAGGGTGGTCGCCCCGAAGCCCGCGCGGCCCGCAAAGCCGGTGGACACGGCGTCGACGTCGAGCGGCGGCGCGATCGTTCCCGCGATCGCGGCGCCGCCGAAGCCGTCGCCGCCGCGCGCGCTTCCGCCCGTGCCGCCCGCGCCGCTCGCCTGGACCGACACCGCGCCGCTCTGGAGCCGCCCATTGCGGGCGTCGGCCGTGGCTTCGGCGGTGCCGCCGCGCCCGTCGCCGCCGCGCGCTGCAAACGCATCGCCGCCGAAGCCCGAAGCCTCGACGCTCATCGAACCGGCGCCGATCAGCCCCTCCGCTCCGCCGGCCCGCCCGAGAATCCCGGCAGAGCCGCCCGTCCCGTCGCCGCCCGCGTCGGCCGAGGGCTTCCCGCCGAAGCCGTTGGCGCGAACCGCCAGAGCGCCGGCGGCCGAGACGCGGCCCGATGCCGCCTCGATCCGCGCGTCGCCGCCCGTGCCCGCGCCGCCGCTTCCGCCGACGCCGCCCGAACCGTCCGCGCTCACCGCGGCGCCGCCCGCCGAGTCCACCGTGCCGCCGAATGCGGAGAGCGAGGCGAAGCCGCCCGTGCCCGTCCCGCCGGGCGCAGCGCCGTTCGGCGTGCCTCCGCCGGTGCCCGAAGCCGCGACCGTGGAAGCGCCGGCGATGGCGATGGCGCCGTCTTCCGATGCCGCGACGAACGCGTTTCCGCCCCTCCCATCGGCGCCCGCCGCCGACGAACTGCCGTTCGAAGCGCTGGCAATGCCGCTTGCCGAAAGATCGGCGGTGCCGCCGACCCGGATCGTGCCGCCGTTCAGCGCCGCCGCCTCGGCGCTGCCGCCAGTGCCCGCCCCGCCCGCGTCGCCCGGGAGACCGCGCGCGCCGAGACCGCCCAGGCCGTCCGTGCGCACGGCGAGGCCAGCGCCGACCGTCACCGTGCCGCCGTCCGACCGCACCGAGGCGCGGCCGCCGGTGCCGCTTCCGACCCCGAGGTCGCCAAAGGCCCCGCGCGCGGAGGCGTCCACGCTCGCATTGCCCGCAATGGCGATCGTCCCGCCACCCGCCGCGAAGATCGCCGCGTCCCCGCCGACGATGTCGACGGTCCCGGGATCGGGCGCGACCGGCGTCAGGTTCGCCGCGGAAACGGACGCGTTGCCGCCGATGCGGAGCACATAGCCTTCATCGGCGACGAGCTGCGCGTTGCGCCGCGCCGCGATCGAAAGGTCCTGCTGGAAGGTAACGCCGCCGGGCGCCGAATCGCCGACGAGGAAGTCCCGCGACGCGCGGCCGAACAGGTCCGACGTGTAGGTGCCCGACCGGATCACTGCGTCGGCGGACGGGCTGCCCTCCGGCGCTTCCGAAATGGCGAGGCCCTGCACATCGTGGCCGGCCGACAGGACGATCGCCCCGTTCTCGACGCTCGCGCTCACCGCCGGATCGAAGCCGGCGCTGCCCGCGAGCAGCAGGGTGATCGGATTGTCGCGCGGCGCCGCGGCGAGGTAGACGACATGATTGTCGCCCGCGCCGCCGCTCGCGGGGCCGCCGGTGGAGCCGGTGTGGACGATGGGCGCCAAGTCGCCCGTCCCCACCTCGATGTCGATGTCGAACAGGCCTTGGTCGATCCGGAGCGTCACGGCCTCGGCGGCGACAAAAGCGGCGGAGCCGTTCACGCGGACGGCGCCGCCATGCTCGATCCGGGGCGCGACCATCGCGATCCAGCTTCCCTCGGCGAGCGCGTTCAAGCGGGCGCCGGGCTCGGTGACGATCGAACCGGGCGCGAACTGGCCGCCGCTGCTGAGCTGCAAGGTGCCGCCGGTGAAGAAATTGCCGCTCGCGTCCACGGCGGGATTGAGCGTCGTCAGCAGGAGCCGCCCGACGTCGAAGACCGCGCTCGATCCGATGATGAGTCCGCCCGGGCTGTAAAAGGCGATCGTGCCGCCCGGCACGTTGCCGGACGCGGTCTGGAGGCGTCCTATCACCGTGCCGTCCATCCTGACGCGGCTCGCGCCGCCGGGGAATATCCGGTTCAGCACGGCGAATTCGCCGCCGCCCGAGAGGCTCTGGAAGATTCCGGTGTTCCCTGCCGGCAGGAAGACGACTGGATCGGTCGGCGCCGATTCGTTGAAGAAACGCCAGTCGATGATCGCCGATGGGCTGTTGACGGTGATGACGTCGAGGCCCGGCGTGGTGCGGTCGTAGGTGACGCTTCCCGCCTGCGTCGTCGGCATCGCCGTGAAGCCCTGCGCTTCGGCCTTTTGCTCCAGCCCCGCCGCCGCGAGCACGGCGAGGGCGCAGCCGAACAGCATGCGGGCGCGGAAAGGCTGAGGGTACGCCGTCATCGCAGGCTCCATGGCCAGAGGCGGGTGGTGAGCGAGAGGAGAAGGCGCGGGTCCGGCCGCTCCGTCTGGAGTCCGGCGCGCTCCAGCGGCACGGCGAGCGTGAGATCGAGCCGCGCCCGGTTTCCCCAGGCCGCGCGCACCCCGCCCCCTGCCGAGCTCAGCCGGTCGCGAGTCGCGGCCACCGCGATCCGGTCCTCGTTCCAGACCCAGGCACGGTCGTAAAAGCCGTAGAACTGGAACGCCCAGCCCTCCGGCGTGCGCGGCGAGGCGCGGCCGACACGGACCTCGCCCTGAAAGCCGAGCCCGCTGTCCCCGAGCAGGGTGCCGGGATCGTAGCCGCGCCCGACCGTGTAGTTGCCGGCCGAATATTCCTCGAACGCGAAGAGCGGCCGGCTCGCATGCTGGCCGCCGGCGCCCAGCGCGAAGGTGACGCTCGGCACCGGGCGGAACTCGCCGAGCGCTTCGGCGCGGGCGACGAAGGCGGTGGGATCGCCTTCGAGCCGGGTCGGCACCGCGCCGCCGCCGCTGCAATTGACGAACGCCGGGCCGCAGCCGCGGCTGGCGCCGAGCAGTCCGACGCCGCGGCGGAGCTCGAACGAGCCGCCGGCCCGCCAGCGCGGCTCGGCGAGCGTGTAGCGCCGCGCATCGCCGAGCCCCTGCGCTTCGGCGTCGAGGCGCGCGAAGGCGACTCGCAGCCGGTCGCGGTTGAGCCGCAGGCCGCCGAAGTCCACGTCCTGGTCGATGAGGTCGAACCCGGCCGCGCCGCGGACGCTGTGCGACAGGCGGCGGACGAACGGGTAGCTCGCTTCCACCGTGGCGAGCAGGGTGCGCGCGTCGATGTCGATCGCCGGGTCGCCGAGGTCCGGGCTGGCCCAGGCGTAGGTGAGCTGGCCCGAAAGCGCGAGGCCCTCCCCTCCGATCCGGAAGTCGTGCCCGACCTGGACGGTGCGCTGCTCCTCGAAGCCGGGGGTCGAGAACAGAGCCACCGTCGTGCGGTCGCCAAGGCCAGTCAGCCCGTAAATCTGCCCGCGCAGCAGGGCGCCCCAGCGGCCGAGCTCGCGCGATCCGTAATTCTGCACGCTGAAATCGACGAGGGCGGGCGTGCGGACCACCGTCACTTCGCCCACCACCTCGCCCCGCGCCTGCCCCGCGGAGCGCAGCGCCAGGCGGACGGCGTGGCCGGGAAGGTCGCCGGCGAGGAGCAGGTAGCGCTCGGCCTCGAAGCGGTTGAAGACTTCGCGCCCCTCGAGATTGCGCAGATAGCGCGCGATGGCGCGCTCGTTGCGCCCCGCATCGCCGCGCACCCGCACCGCGACGAGCCGCGCCATCAGCACCTGGAACCGGATCTCGCCGCCCTCGATCCGCTGCTCGGGCACTTCCACCGCCGCGACATAGCCTGCGTCGCGGAGGATCGCGGCGGCCCGGTCGCGTATCTCGCACAGCACGGAGACCGGCTGCTCGCGGCCGAGATAGGGTTCGTAGGCCACGCGCAGCGCCTCGGGGGCGAGCCCGCGCAGGTCCTGGAAGACCACGCTCGTCGGCGTGAAGCCGATCGAGGCGAATTGCGGATCGTCGAGGGCGCAGGGGGTGCGTTCGATATCCGAGTCGATTTCGAGCCGGGCGGGCGCTTCGCGCGGCGCGGCCTGGACGGGGCGCTGGACTTCGTCGCGAGTCTGGCCGCGGGGCGGATCGGCCTGCGCCAGCGCCGGAGCGGACGCGAACGAAGACGCGGCTGCGGCGAGCAGCCCGGGCGCGAACGCTTTTACGAAATCACTCAAGCCCGACCCCCCGATCGCCTCGCGGCCCGTCCAGCGGGCGGCGGGAGCCTAACCCACCCCCGCCGCCGTGGGAAGCTTCCTTGGCGGAAGGCCGCGCTTCCTCTATCCCGCGCGGGACGAAATGCGAGAGGGGACCCAAGTGGACGAAGGGGGAGCGGCGGCGCTGAAGCAGGTTCTGCGCTTCATGTCGCCCGCGCGCCGCCGGCAGTTCGGCGTCGTCCTCGCCTTGATGCTGCTCGGCGCGGTAGCGGAGCTGGTGACGGTCGGCGCCGTCCTCCCCTTCCTCACCCTCCTCGCCGATCCCGGCGGCCTTGCCGATTTGCCGCTCGCCGGGCGCCTGCTCGGCGGCTTCGCGCCAGGCGACCGCCTCTTCGCCGCCACGGTCTTCCTGGTGGCGGCGGCGCTCGGCGCGGGCGCGGTCCGGCTGCAGCTCGCCTGGAGCAGCCAGCGCTTCGTCTACCGGCTCGGCCACGAAGTCAGCGTCGAAATCCAGCGCCGGGTGCTCGCCCAGCCTTATTCCTGGCACGTCGCGCACAACAGCCGCGAGATCGTCGCCTCCCTCGAAAAGGTGCAGATCATGTCCTCGGCGGTGGCGCTGCAGTTCATGCAGAGCCTGACGGCCGCCGTCCTCGCTTTCTTCATCGTCGCGGCCCTCGTCGCCATCGACGCCGTCACCGCCCTTGCTTCGGCGGGCGCCCTCGCGCTTCTCTATTTCGCCGTGTCGATCGGCGGGCGGCGCCTCCTCGGGCGCAATTCCAGGACGGTCGCATCGGCGTTCAGCGAGCGCGTCGGCCTCGTCCAGGAGAGCCTGGGCGGCATACGCGACGTGATCGTCGACAATGCGCAGGGCGTCTATCTCGAAGCCTTTCGCAAGGTGGACGCCGATTACAGCCGCGCCCGCGCCGCCAACAGCTTCATCGGATCGGCGCCGCGCTTCGTCATCGAAGCCGCGGGGATCGTCATCATCGCCGCCGCCGCCCTGATGCTGGCCGGGCGCGAAGGAGGGTTCGCCGCCGCCCTTCCCGTGCTCGGCGCTCTGGCGCTCGGCGCGCAGCGGCTGCTTCCGCTGGTGCAGCAGATCTACTTCGCCTGGACCTCGATCCGCGGCAACCGCAAGGTCACCGACGACATCCTGCGCCTCCTCGCTCTGCCCGCGCCCGACGCCGACGAAGGCGAGGCCGCCCCGCCCCTCCCCCTGACAAGCGAAATCCGGATCGAAGGCGTGCGATTCACCTATCCGGGCCGCGGCGAGCCGGCCCTGGACGATGTCAGCCTGACGATCGCCAAAGGGGCGCGCGCGGCCCTGGTCGGCACGACCGGAAGCGGCAAGAGCACGCTCGCGGACATCGTGATGGGCCTGATCGAGCCCGACGAAGGCCGCATCACGATCGACGGCACGCCGCTCACCGGCCCGGTGCGTGCCGCCTGGCGGCGGAGCATCGGCCATGTCTCGCAGTCGGTCTTCCTCGCCGATTCGTCGATCGCGCGGAACATCGCCTTCGGAACCCCGCCGCACGATATCGACCGCGTGCGCGTCATCGAAGCGGCCCGCCTCGCCCGGCTCCACGACTTCATCGAAAGCCTTCCCGAAGGTTACGACACGCGCGCCGGCGAGCGCGGCGTCGCATTGTCGGGCGGGCAGCGGCAGCGGCTCGGCCTCGCCCGCGCGCTCTACAAGGGCGCGCCGGTGCTGGTGCTCGACGAGGCGACGAGCGCGCTCGACGAGACGACGGAAGCCGAAGTGCTCGAATCCCTGGAAGCCCTCTCCGCTTCGCGCGGCCTCACCATCTTCATGATCGCGCACCGGCTCCACCCCGCCTTCCGCTGCGATCTCGTCGTCCGGCTGGAAAAGGGCCGGATCGCGTCTTGAGCAAAGGGGGTGGGGCCGTGCTATGGGGCGGCCGATGTCCTCCGCTTTGGTCCTCCTCCTCTTCCTGCTCCTCGCCGCGCCGGCGGTGCTGGCGTTCGTGCGGCGCGACCTTGGGTGGATCACGGGCGGCTTCTATGGTGCGGTCGCAGCGGGCCTCCTCGCCTGGCATGTCGGCTTCGCGATCGACGAGATCCCGGACGCTGCGGCGATCGCCAAGGCACGCGCCGGCGGCGCGGGCGTCCAGGGCAGCCGCTGCGAGCAGGTGCTCGCCACCGCCGAGCAGGGCCGCGTCGTTCTCGACCGGCGCAACCCGAACCGGCTCGTCGTCAGCGCCGCGCTCTGGCCGCAGCTTCCCGAGGAAGTCCGCACCGCCCTTTCCCAATGCGCCGACACCATCCGCCCGGCGGACCAGCGCGAGCGGCCCGTGGAAGTCGTCCAGCGCTGAGCCGGAGGGTGGACGCGGCGGTGCCGCTTCCTAAGTAGGGCACGCGCACATCAGGGCACCGGGCGCCGCACCGGGCGTTCACCCCCGAACATCCACCCGAAAAGGACTTTCATGAGCTTCGTCGATCGCCTGCGCCGTCTCGTCACTCACGCGCCGCCCGTGCCGCGCGGCGCCGAGGGCCGGCGCGGCTACGCGATCGGGGACGTCCATGGCCGGCTCGACCTTCTGGACGACATGCTGGCCAGGATCGAGGCGGACAATGCCCGGCGGCCGAAGCGGCGCACCTTCGCGATCCTGCTCGGCGACCTCATCGACCGCGGGCCGGCCTCGGCCGGCGTCATCGAGCGCCTCAGGACCTGGCAACCCGATGGCATCAAGCCCGTCTTCCTCGCCGGCAATCACGAGGAGGTGATGCTGAACGTTCTCGCCGGAAAGGAAGGCATCCTTCCGAGCTGGCTCAAGTTCGGCGGCGCCGAATGCCTCGAAAGCTACGGCCTCGACGTCGATGCGCTGAAGCGGCTCGACGAAAGGCCGGCGATCGAGAAGATCCGCGCCGCCGTGCCCCGGGCGCACCGTGACTTTCTCGAGACCTTCGGCGACACCTTCCGCTTCGGCGACTATCTGTTCGTCCATGCCGGCATCCGCCCGGGCGTTGCCGTCGAGGAGCAGCACACCAAGGACCTGCGCTGGATCCGGGAGCCCTTCCTCGGCGACGGCAAGGAGCACGGCTTCGTCGTCGTTCACGGCCACACCATCTGCGACGGGATCGAGGAACGGCCGAACCGGATCGGCATCGACACCGGCGCTTATCAGAGCGGGAATCTCACCGCGATCGGTGTCGAGGACGAGGCGCGCTGGTTCCTTTCCACCCTCGATCCGGCCTGAGCCGGAGGAGCGCCGCGCCGGCGCCGCGGAGGGGCCCGGCCATTATAATGTTGCGAAAAAAGCCGTTTTGAGCCAAGCGCCGAGGTCATTCAGCGCGGGGCAAGGGCACTTTGTCCATTAGGCTTCGCTGTTACCCCTGATCACGAGAGGCCCATGATCGTCTTTGGATCGTCGACCGAGCCCGCGCGGGCTCCCGAAACCATGACCGCCGCGGGCAGCCGCTTGCGCGCGCTCGTCCGGGCGTTTCTCGCCGTTGCCGTGTTCGGCCTCGTCGCGGCCTGCGCGACGCGCGGCGGCAACATCCCCTATGACGTTTCCCAGAAGGACTTCGGGCAGCCCGACGCGCCTTCGGCCCTCGTCGGCACCAATGCCGAATATCGCATCTCGCCGCTCGACAAGCTCTCGGTCACCGTCTTCCAGGTGCCGGACATGTCGCGCGACGTCGACGTCGATCTCGGCGGCAACATCTCCATGCCGCTGATCGGCAACGTCCGCGCCGTCGATCTCACCACCGCCGAGCTCCAGACCCAGCTCGAGGCCCAGCTCGGCGCGCGCTACCTGCGCAATCCGGACGTCACCGTCTCGATCAAGGAAACGAGCCGCCGCCACATCACGATCGACGGCGCCGTGCGCTCGCCGGGCCAGTTCCAGGTTTCCGGACCGACGACCTTGCTCCAGGCCGTCGCCCGCGCCGGCGGCCCCGACGAGACCGCCAACCCGCGCCGAGTCGCCGTTTTCCGCCAGATCGGCGGACGCCGCAACGCCGCCGCCTTCGATCTCGCCGCGATCCGCCGCGGCAATGCGGAGGACCCGGTCATTTACACCGGCGACATCATTGTCGTAGAGGGCTCGCGCCTCAGGGCCATCCAGCGCGAGATTTTCGCGACCCTCCCGCTGCTGACCACCTTCAGGCCCTTCTAAGCTCGACGGGAAGCACTAAAAAGCCATGGGCAAGAACGAGATCGGGCCGGCTGGGGGCAATCCAGTCTGGCAGGTGCGGGAACAGACTGCGCTGGCCGGCGTGTCGCCGCAGACGGGGGAGCCGATCGTCCCGTCGGCGACCGACCTCAACCTCGCGAACCTGGTTCGCATCGCTTCGGAATGGCGCTGGGTGATCCTCGGCTGCGTCGCGCTCGGCCTCGCGCTCGGCCTGGTCGCGACCCTGCTCGCGACGCCCCTGTACCGCAGCCAGGCGACGCTGGAGATGAACCCGCCCCAGGTCGAAGTGCTTGGGCAAGGCAAGGGCGGCGGCACCTCCATGGTCGCGAACGACCGCGACTTCCTCGCCACGCAATACGGCCTGCTGCGCAGCCGCAGCCTCGCGGAGCGCGTGGCGCAGGAATTGAACCTCGGCGGCAACCCGGCCTTCGTACCGGAGGGCGTCGACCGCGGCACCGGCAACCGCATCGCCGCCGGGAGGCTCCAGGGCGGGTTCGACGTCGATCCCGTTCCGCAGAGCCGGCTGGTCGAGATCAGCTTCGTTTCGGAAGACCCGGCGCTCGCCGCGCGAATCACCAACGCCTTCGCCGACAATTTCATCAATTCGAACCTCGAGCGCCGCTACGAAAGCTCGGCCTACGCCCGGCGATTCCTCCAGCAGCAGATCAACCGCCTCAAGGGCGAGCTCGAGAACACCGAGCGGCGCCTCGTCGCCTACGCCCAGCAGCAGAACCTCATCGCGACGCCCCAGGGCGGCGGCGGCGAAGGCGGCGGCGGCGGCGGCGGCAGCGGCTCGGGTTCGCTCGCCGGCGCTTCCTTGGGCGGCATCAACGAGGCGCTGACCGCGGCGACGACACGGCGCATCCAGGCCGAGCAGGCCTATCGCCAGTCGCTCGCCGTCACCAACATTTCGGAAGTGAACGAGCGGGTCGCCCCGCTGCGCAACCAGCTCGCCCAGCTCGAAGCGGAATATCGCACCAAGTCGACCCAGTTCCAGGACGATTACCCCGACATGGTCCGCCTCCGCTCGCAGATCACGTCGACCCAGCAGGCGATCCGGGCGGAGACGGCGCGCACCGTCGGCAGCCGCTCCAACACCCTGCTCGGCGAATTCCGCGCCGCGCAGAATGCCGAGCGCGAGCTCCAGGCGCGGGTCAACCAGCTCAAGGGCACGGTGCTCGACGAGCGCGGCCGCTCCATCCAGTACAACATCCTCCAGCGCGAGCTCGATACCAATCGCGGCCTCTACGACGCGCTGCTCCAGCGTTACCGCGAGATCGGCATCGCCGGCGGCGTCGGCACCAACACGGTGTCGGTCGTCGACCGCGCCGAGCCCGCGGGCGGGCCGTTCACGCCCAACCTCATCCTGAACCTGATGATGGGCGCCGGCATCGGCTTTGCCTTGGGCTTCCTCGCCGCGCTCGGCCTCGACATCCTGAACGACGTGATCAAGAGCCCGGACGACGTCCGGAACAAGCTCGGCATGGCGTCGCTCGGCCTCATCCCCAAGAAGGCCGGCACCGATCCGCTCCTGGAGGACCTGAAGGACCGGACGTCTCCAGTCTCCGAAGCCTATTTCTCGCTGTCGAGCGCGCTCCAGTTCACGACCGAGCACGGCACGCCCAAGAGCCTGCTCATCACGTCGAGCCGCGCGGCGGAGGGCAAGTCGTCGACGACGCTCGCTTTGTCGCAGAATTTCGCGCGCCTCGGCCACCGCGTGCTGCTGATCGACGCCGATTTGAGAAAGCCGGCCTTCATCACCGGGCTCGACAACCAGGACGGGCTTTCCAAGCTCCTCACCAACACGGACGCCCTTGCCGGGCACGTGCTGGAGACCGAGTTCGACAATCTCTTCCTGCTGCCCTGCGGCCCGCTTCCGCCCAACCCGGCGGAGCTTCTCGCCTCGCAGCGCCTGAAGGCCCTGCTCGCCGAAGCCATGCAGCAATACGACCTCGTCATCGTCGACGGTCCGCCCGTCCTCGGCCTCGCCGACGCGCCTTTGCTGGCGAGCGTCTGCCGCGGGACCTTGCTCGTCGTCGAGACCGGCAAGACCCGCACCCGCGCGGCCGTCGACGCCGTCGGGCGCCTGCGCTCGGCCGGCGCGCACATGGTCGGCGCGGTCCTCACAAAGTATAAGCAGAGATCACACGGCTACGGCTACGGCTACAGCTACGAACCCTATCGCTACGGCGGCGTCGGCAGCAAGGAGCGCGAGATCAAGCTAATCGCGCGCCGCGAGGCCCCGCAGGACGCCCCCCAGGACGCCTGAGCCCTAACACCCGGCTTTGCCAGGGCTCGCAGACGAAGTCCGCCCCGCGCGCCGCGAAGGCGTAGCGGAGCGGCCTTTTTGCCGCTAATCGCACCGGCGTGAGCGAAAGAAGACGAAGCAGAAGCAGAAGCCGGCGCGAATCCGGACCTAGCCTGTCGAGCGCCGGCGCGGCGAAGATTGCGGCGGGCGCGGCGCTGACACTGCTGGGCGGCTGGTGGGTGGTCAAGACCTCCGTCGTCGATGCGACCGTCCGGGCGACGCCCGAGCTCGCCGCCGCTTTCTCGCCCGATCACCCGCAGGCGCAGCTCGCTCTCGCCTCCGCGCAGCTCGACATCGGCACCGGCCGTGTGCCGCCGGAAGCGCGGCGCGGCTCGCTCGACGCGCTCGCCCGCGCGCCGCTCGCCGAGGACCCGTTCCTGATCGCCGGCCTTTCCGCAATCGAGGCGGGGCGCACCCGCGAGGGCGAGGCGCTGCTGGAAGAAGCGCGGCGCCGCAACCCGCGCCTGCGCGCCGCGCGCCTTTTCCTCCTCGACCGCTACCTGCGCACCGACCGGATGGACGAAGCAGGGCGCGAGATCGTGGCGCTGCGCCGGCTCGTCCCGGGCGTCGCCGAAGCGCTGGCGCCGCAGCTTGCCCAGATGGTGCGCGACGAGCGCACCGGCGCGTCGCTGATCCGCCTCCTCGGCCGCGACGAAGGGCTGCAGCAGGCCGTGCTCGGCAACCTCGCGCAAAGCGGCGCCGATCCGGACCTGATCCTCCGCATCGCGAACAGCGCCCCCCAGGCGGCGCCGACGCGCAACGGCCTTCCCTGGCAGCGCCAGCTCCTCGGCCTCCTCATCGAGCGCGGCGACCTGACCCGCGCGGTGCGTCTCTGGAGGAGCTTCGCCGGCCTTCCCGCCGGGGAGGACGGCAAGGCCGTCTATGACGGCCGCTTCCAGCATCTTCCGGGCGCCGACCCGTTCAACTGGGCGCTTTACGAAGGCAGCGGGGGCGTGTCCGAGCGCAGCCCCGCGCCGGCGCTCGACGTCCAGTATTTCGGCCGCGAGACGGTGGACCTCGCCAGCCAGATGATGGTGCTTCGCCCCGGCCGCTACCGGCTTCGATTCCGCGTCGAGGGCAGCGCCAAGGGCGACGACAGCCGCCTCGCCTGGCGTGTCTTCTGCCGCGGCAACAATGCGAACCCGATCCTCGATCTGACGCTTCGCGACGTCACGGCCGCGCCGCGCGAGATGACCGGCGACTTCACCGTCCCCGGCGGCGGCTGCAACGGCCAGTGGCTGCGCCTCCAGGGCCTCGCCGGCGAGTTTCCGGGCACGCAGACGGCCACCATCGGCGACGTTTCGGTCGCGCCGGCGGGAGGGGCACGCTGATGCAGACGCGCCACGCCATCGTCCCGGCCTACCTTCTCCTCTGCCTCCTTCTCGGCGGCGCGAGCGCGGCGGGCATTTGGGGCAACATGATGCTTCAAATCCTGGCGCTCCCGATCATCGCGGCGGCGGTGCTGACCAGCCCGTCGACACCGGTCCCGGCGCCGGGCCGCCAGCTCATCGCCCTGCTCCTCGCCGCGGTCGCGGTGGTCGCGATGCAGCTCGTGCCGCTGCCGCCCTCCATCTGGACGGGCATAGCCGGCCGGGAGGCCATTGCCGAGGGCTTCACGGCGGTGGGAGCGGAGCTTCCGTGGCTCACCACCTCGCTCTCGCCCTACCGGACCGTCTCCTCGGCCCTGTGGCTGCTCCCCGCCGTCGCAATCCTGCTCGCGATCCTGAGGCTGCGCGCCTTCAAGCCGGGGCCGATCGCCTGGACGATCGTCGCCGTCACCGTCGTTTCGGTCGCGATCGGCGCGATGCAGGTCGCGGGCGGCGAGACGAGCGGCTGGTATTTCTACGAAATCACCAACCGGGGCGCGTCGACCGGCTTCTTCTCCAACGCCAACCACCTCGCCACCCTCCTCGTCTGCACCTTCCCGTTCCTCACCGCCCTTTATCTCCACGCCCGCGACAAGGGCCGTTCGGTGCAGAAGAATTCGGGCCTGCTCGTCATCCTCGTCGGCGCGGTCGGGCTGGTCGTGGTCGGCGTGGCGGTGAACCGGTCGCTGGCGGGCGTCGGCCTCTCGGTGCCGGTGCTCGCCGCGAGCGCGCTCATGTTCATGTCGCGGCGCGGACGCCCGATGCCGCGCTGGCTGCTCGCGCTGGTGCCGATCCTCGCCGTCGCCTCGGTCGCGGTGGCGCTGAGCGGCCCCACCGGCAACAACCTGATCGGCGAGGAAGCGCGCTCGTCGCAGGAATCGCGCTTCACCTCCTTTTCGCGCAGCCTCGACGCGGCCGGCGACTTCCTCCCCGCGGGCTCCGGCATCGGCAGCTTCCAGGAGATCTACCGCACCCGCGAAAATCCGGAGACGATGACGCGGACCTACATGAACCACGTCCACAGCGACTATATCGAGCTGCTGCTGGAAACGGGCGTGCCGGGCATGATCGTCCTCGCCCTCTTCCTCTATTGGTGGGCGCGGCGGACCTGGGCGATCTGGCGCGCGGAGGACCGGGACCATTATGCGCTTGCGGGCTCGATCGCGTCGGCGGCGATCCTCGCCCACAGCGCGGTCGATTATCCGCTGCGCACCGCCGCCATCGCCGCCGTGTTCGCGCTCTCGGTCGCGCTGATGGCCGAGCCGCGCCCCGCCGGCCGCGCGCGGCGCGAAGGCAGCGAAAGCGGCAAGCCGGGCGCCCGGCACCTCAGCGCGGACTGAGCGCCTTTTCGATCGCCTCGATGTAGCGGCGCGCGACGAGCTTCTCGTCATATTCGGCCTCGACCCGCGCCCGCGCCGCCGCGCCCATCGCGGCGCGCCCGGCGAGCGGGAGAGCGAGCATTCTGGTCATTGCGTCGGCCAGCGAGACGTGGTCGCGCACGGTGCAAAGGAAGCCGTTCACCCCTTCTTCCGCGATGTGCCGGCAGCCGGGGACATCGGTGGCGATGAGCGGCTTCCCCATCGCGGAGGCTTCGAGCAGCACCCGCGGCAGCCCTTCGCGGTAGGAGGGAAGGACGACGCAATCGGCGTCCGCCAGGACCGGCCGCACGTCCTCGGCGTCGCCAAGATAGTCGATCAGGCCCTCGGCCACCCAGCCTTCGACTTCGGCGCGCGGCACGGCGGTGCGGTTCGCGACGTCGAGGAAGCCGAGCAGGCGGAACCGAGCCTCGGGGTGCCGCGCCCGCACGATCCGCGCCGCTTCGACATATTCGCGCACCCCTTTGTCCCACAGGAGCCGCGCCACCATCAGAAAGGCGAAGGGCGCCGCCGAGGCCTCCTCGCGCGGCCGGGGCGCGAAGCGTTCGAGATCGATGCCGGAGCCGGGAAGCAAAGCCGCCTTGGCTGGGTCGACGATCCGGCGGGCGACGAACAGGTCGCGATCCTCTCCATTCTGGAAGAACACCGTCGCGGAGCGGCGGAACGCGGCGCGGTAGAGGGTCGTGACGATCCTGGTGAGCAGGCCTTCCCGGATGAAGGCGGTGCCCAGGCCCGAGACGTTGTTGATCGTCGGAATGCCGAGCGACTGGGCGGCGAGCGAGCCCCATACGTTTGGCTTGGCCGTATAGCCGAGGAACACGTCCGCCTTCGCCGACTTGAGCGCGCGGCGGTAGCGGGCGAGCAAGGCGAGGTCGTGGACGGGCGAGACTCCGGCGCTGTCCATCGGCACCGCGACGTGCCGCGCGCCGAGCTCGGCCAGCCGCGGCGCGTAGGCATCCGCCGGTGACAAGGCGACGACGTCGTAGCCCTTCGCCCGCAGCGCGCGGATCAGCCCGGCCCGGAAGTTGAAGATGTTCCAGGAGGCGTTGATCGAGATGGCGACGATCTTGCCGGTCATCGGCGTGGCGGGCGTCCTAGGGTGAGGGGCGGCAGGACGCGCGCTATGCCACGGCCCCGGCCGCTTCGCAAAGCGGGGCGCCGCCTGCGCGCGCGGCCGTGGCCGCCACTCTGGACGGGACGGCCCCTTCGCCGCTATAAGGCAAGGATATTTCCGCCCGCCGACGGGCGCGGCCGCAACGCTTGCTTCTGGAGCGAACGTGTTCCCTTACTGGCTTCTCTTCGCCCTGTTCGCGGCGGGCGCGATCCAATATAGCCGCGCCGACCGCACCGCCCGGGTCACGTCGACGGGCCAGATCGACCAGACAGGACGGCGCTCGCTGATGCTCGGCATCATCGGCGCCGCGGCGGCGGTGATGATCGGCTTCCGCTACCAGACGGGCGGCGACTGGGAGCCGTATCTCTACATCTTCCAGGAGATGAGCTCGCTCGAGTTCGCGACGATGATCGCCCACGACGATCCGGGCTACAACGTCCTGAACTGGCTTGCCCACCAACTGGGCTTCACCATCTGGGCGGTGAACCTCGTCTGCGCGGCCATCTTCGCCTGGGGCCTCGTCAAGTTCGCCAACCACCAGCCCAACCCCTGGCTCGCCGTGGTCGTCGCCGTGCCCTATCTCGTCATCGTCGTCGGCATGGGCTATACCCGCCAGGCGGTCGCGATCGGGCTCATCATGGCGGCGATCGTCGCCTGGGACAGGGGCTCGCTGCTCAAGTTCGGCCTCTTCATCCTGATCGCCACGACCTTTCACAAGACCGCCGTCTTCGCCTTGCCGCTGATCGCGCTTTCGGCGACCCGCAACCGCTTCCTCACCGGCATCGTCGGCCTCGCCTTCGGCTTCCTCCTCTACCGCTACTTCCTCTCCGAATCGGTGGACCGACTGATGCAGGTCTATGTGGAGGCGGAATACAGCTCGCAGGGCGCGGCGATCCGCGTCGCGATGAACTTCGTGCCGGCCGCCATCTTCCTCATGTTCCAGAAGCGCTTCCAGTTGAGCGAGAACCAGCGGCGGATGTGGCGCTATTTCTCGTGGACGTCGATGGCGACCGTCGTCCTCCTCATGCTCCTCCCCTCGTCGACGGCGGTGGACCGGATCGCGCTCTACCTGATCCCGCTCCAGCTTTTCGTCTTTTCGCGGCTTCCGGAGGCCTTCACCCAAAGCGGCCGGCCCAACCAGCAGATGATGGCCTTCGTTCTCGCTTATTCGGCACTGATCCAGTTCGTGTGGCTCAATTATGCGAACCACGCCCAATATTGGGTGCCGTACAAGTTCTGGCCGATCACCGAGGCCGCCGAGACCACGCCGGAAGAAATCTACTGACGGCAAGCCCGCCGGCCCGGGCCGCGGGGAGGCTTGCACCCGTGCGCCGCCGCCCGTAAACGCGGCCCCCAAAGAGGCAGCGTGCGCGACGCGCGCCTGCCCGTCACCATGGGCCGCCGCCCGGCCGCTCGATCTGGGTCTGATCATAGAAACCATGCTCCCCAAGGACACACCGGTCATCATCCTGTGCGGAGGCGAAGGGACGCGCATCGCCGACGTGTCGCGCGACGCCGTGCCCAAGCCGCTGATCCGGATCGGGGACAAGCCGATCCTCTGGCACATCATGAAGATCTACGCTTCGTTCGGTTACACGAACTTCATCCTGGCGCTCGGGCACCTCGGCTGGGAGATCAAGAACTACTTCCTCAACCACCGGCTGATGGACTGCGACTTCAGGCTGACGACGGGGGGCGGCGAGCCGAGGATCGAAGTGCTGAGCCGGCCGGAGCGGAGCGAGTTCACCATCACCTTCGCCGAAACGGGCCTCAAGACGCAGACCGGGCAGCGCATTGCGCTGTGCCGCAAGTACGTCACCACCGACCACTTCATGGCGACCTACGGCGACGGCGTGGCCGACATCGACATCGACGCGCTGACCCGCTTCGCGCTCGAGCAGGACAGGATCGGCACCGTGACCAGCGTCACGCCGGCGAGCCGCTTCGGCAATATCGAGGTGGAGAACGGCACCGTCACCGCCTTCAACGAGAAGCAGGATGCCGGCGGCGGATCGATCAACGGCGGCTTCTTCGTCTTCAAGCGCGAATTCTTCGACATCGCCGAGAAGCATGGAGACGTCATGCTCGAGCGCGAGCCGATGGACGAGCTCGTCGAGCGGCGCGAGCTCGCCGCCTACCGCCACCCGGGCTTCTGGGAGCCGATGGACACGATGCGCGAATACCGCCTCCTGAACGGCCTTTGGGAGCGGGGCGAGGCGAAGTGGAAGATGTGGTGAGCGCCGGGTTCGCCTCGGCCTATTGCGGCAAGCGAGTCCTCGTCACCGGCCATACCGGCTTCAAGGGTAGCTGGCTCGCGCTGTGGCTGACGCGGATGGGCGCGGAGGTCAGCGGCTTTTCGGACGACGTGCCGACCGAGCCCAGCCACTTCGATCTCCTGAAGCTCGACATGGACGACCGGCGCGGCGACATCGCCGATCCGGATGCGATCGCCGCCGCGGTGGAAGCGGCGCGGCCGGACATCGTCTTTCATCTCGCCGCGCAGTCGCTGGTCCGCCGGGCCTATTCCGATCCGTTCGGGACGTACCGGACCAACGTGCTCGGCTCGCTCGCGGTGTTCGAAGCCTGCCGCAGGCAAGGCGGCGTCCAGGCGATCGTTTCGGCGACCACCGACAAGGTCTACAAGAACCGCGAATGGGAATGGGGCTACCGCGAGCCCGACGAGCTTGGCGGCTCCGACCCCTACAGCGCGTCCAAGAGCTGCGTCGAGCTCCTCACCAACTCGTACCGGGAGAGCTTCCTGCGCGGCGACGGCGGCATGCTGATCGCCAGCGTGCGCGCGGGGAACGTGATCGGCGGCGGCGACTGGGCCGAGGACCGGCTCATCCCGGACATCGTCCGCTCCGTCTATCGCGGCGAGGCGGTCAGCATCCGCAATCCCGATTCGACGCGCCCCTGGCAGCACGTCCTCGATCCGCTCTCCGGCTATCTCGAAGTCGGCGCGCGCATGCTCGGCGGCGACCGGGCGGCGGCCGATGCGTGGAATTTCGGGCCGGAAGCCAAGGCCTCGATCCGGGTCGCCGACATCCTCAAGGTGATGCAGGACATGCTCCCGCAGCTCCGAGCCGAGATCGAGCCCGATGCGGGCGGGCGGCACGAATCGGGGCTTCTCCAGCTCGACAGCGCCAAGGCGCATGCCCGCCTCGGCTGGCGCCCGCGGTGGGAAGGCGAGATGCTGGAGCGGACCATCGCCTGGTACAAGGCGTGGTACGAGGAAGGACGCCTGCTCTCGCACGCGCAACTGGACGAATACGGCACCGGCGCGCTAACCGCCTGACCGGCATGTTATTCGTCCCCACACGCATCGCCGGCGCCTATGAGGTGCGGCTGACCGTCCGCTCCGATGCGCGCGGCCGCTTCCACCGCGCCTGGTGTGAGAGCGCCTTTGCCGAAGCGGGGCTGGCGGCGAAGTGGGTGCAGATGAACCACAGCGTGACGCTGGGCAAAGGCTCGGCCCGCGGGCTGCACTTCCAGCGGCCGCCGCATGCGGAGGACAAGCTCGTCTCCTGTACGCTCGGCCGCGCCTTCGACGTCGCGGTGGATTTGCGCCGCGGTTCGCCCACGTTCCTGCAATGGGCGGCGGTCGAGATTTCGGAAGAAACGAGCTTCTACATCCCCAAGGGCTGCGCGCACGGCTTCCAGGCCCTGGAGGAGGAGGTCCACCTCCTCTATCTCCATTCGCACCAGTACACGCCGGAAGTCGAAGGCGGCGTCCGGATCGACGATCCGGCGATCGGCATCGACTGGCCGCTGCCGCTCGGAACCCTTTCGGAGCGCGACCGCTCCTTTTCCCTTCTCACCCCCGAATTCGAAGGCCTCGATCCATGAAATGCCGGCACTTCGGCAATGGCGGCTTCATCCCGTTCGCCGACCTCCAGAATTGCCCGCCCTCCAATGCGATGCTGACGGAGGGGACGCTCTACGCGCCCGAAACCTATTATCCCCTCGTCGTCGACGTCTGCGACCGCTGCTTCCTGGCGCAGGTCGACGAGCACAAGGCGGCGGAGGAGATTTTCGACGCCGATTACACCTACTTTTCCAGCTTCAGCAGCTCCTGGCTCGCCCATTGCGAGCGCTTCGCCCAGGCGGCGGTGGAGCGCTTCGGTCTCGGCGCGAACTCCAAGGTGATCGAGGTCGCGTCGAACGACGGCTACCTGCTCCAGTACTTCAAGGACGCGGGCGTGCCGGTGCTCGGCGTCGAGCCGACGGCGAACACGGCGGAAGTCGCGGTCGCCAAAGGCATTCCGACGATCGTCGACTTCTTCGGAGAGGACTTCGCCCGCGCCAACGTGGCGGGCCAGGCCAATCTCATCTGCGGCAACAACGTCTTCGCCCACGTCCCGGACATCAACGATTTCACAGCAGGCCTCAAGGCCGCGCTGGCGCCGGGCGGCGTCGTCAGCCTCGAATTCCCGCACCTCCTCCGCCTCGTCGAAGAGGCGCAGTTCGACACCATCTACCACGAGCATTTCTCCTATCTCTCGCTCGGCACGACGATTTCGATCTTCGAGGCTCAGGGGCTGAAGGTGTTCGACGTCGAGGAGCTTCCGACCCACGGCGGCTCGCTGCGCGTCTTCGGCGCGCACGGCGACGATGCTTCGAAGGAACGCAGCGCCAGCGTCGATCGCGTGCTCGCGGCCGAGGCCTCGGCGGGGCTTCGCGGCCGCGCCGTCTACGAGGCGTTCCAGCCGCGCATCGACCGGATCCGCGCCGACTTCCTCGATTTCCTGCTCGACCAGCGCGCCGACGGGAAGAAGGTCGCCGGCTACGGCGCGGCGGCCAAGGGCAACACCCTGCTCAATTATTGCGGCGTCAAGGGGAATGAGCTGGTCCGCTTCGTCGCCGATCTCTCGCCGCACAAGCAGGGGCGCTACCTGCCCGGCAGCCACATCCCGGTCGTCGCGCCCGAGCGGATCGAGGCCGAGAAGCCGGACTTCATCGTCATCTTCCCGTGGAACATCCGCGACGAGGTGATGGAGCAGCTCGCATATGTCCGCGATTGGGGCGGCCGCTTCGTGGTCGCGATCCCCGAGCTCAGGATCCTGTGACGGGCGAGCGGTTCCTGCTGACCGGCGGGACCGGATTCATCGGCCGCGCTTTGCTCGCCCGGCTGCTGGACGAAGGCCGCGACGTCCTGGCGCTCTACGCCAGTTCCGCCCCGGAGCTGCGCGATCCGAAGCTCGAATGGCGCCGCTTCGATCTCCTTCGCGCCGACGAGGAGGACATGCGCCTCGCTCTCGTCGGCGAGGGGCTGACGCACTGCATCCACACCGCCTGGTACACCAACCATGCCGACTACCTCGTCCACGAGGTGAACCGCGAGTGGGTCTCGGCGAGCCTGCGCCTCCGCGACGCCTTTGCCGGCGCCGGCGGGCGGCGCTTCGTCGGGCTCGGCACCTGCATCGAATATGACGCGGCGGCCGCGAACGGCCCGTGCCGCGAGGATTCCACTCCGCTCGGCCCGGACACGCTCTACGGCCAGTGCAAGGAAGCGCTCTTCCACGCTCTCGAAGCGCGGGGCGGCGATTTCGCATGGGCGCGGATCTTCTTCGTCTACGGGCCGGGCGACCGCGGCGGGCGGCTCGTGCCGCACATCCTCTTCGCCTTCGCGCGGGGCGAGGAAGCGGGGCCGAAAACCGGAGGCCTGAGGCGCGACTATATCCATGTCGAGGACCTCGCCGGCCAGCTCGCACGGATCGGAGCCGGGAGCGTGCAGGGCGCGATCAACACCGGCACCGGCGCGGCCGTCTCCATCTCCGAAATGTTCGAGACCGCCGCCGCGCTTTACGGCCGGCCGGAGCTCGCTTCAGCCAATGCGGAGACCGGCGCCGGCCAGCCGCTGCTGATCGAGGCGGATCTCACCAAGTTCCGCGCCGAGGTGGGCGAGCCGGAGACGCGGAGCCTGCGCGAAGGGCTTGCGGAGCTGATCGGGGCGGCGGCTTGAACCGCCCGCTCGGCGAGGCGCGGATCGGCTATGCCGGCTACAGCGCCGACTTCCGCCACCCCGGCGACCGGCGCCGCTTCTCGGCCTATGCCGAGCAGAAGGGCCTCGCCTACGAGCGGGCGGACATTGCCAAGAATTACGACCTCGTCCTCGTCACCCACAATGGCGACCTTCCCGGCTGGACGGCCAGAAAGCGCCGCGAGGGCGGGCGGCTCAAGTTCGTGTTCGAGCTGGTCGACAGCTATTTCGTCAGTTCCGGCGGCAAGCGCCGCTTCCTGAAGGGCCTAGGCCGCCGTGCGCTCGGCACCGACAGCCGCCTTTCGGCCGATTTCATGAAAACGCTGATCGGCGCTTCGGAAGCCGCCGACGCCGTCATCTGCTCGACGGAGGAGCAGCGCGGGACGATCCGGCGCTACAATCCCAACGTGTTCCTGAGCTTCGACTGGTTCGGCGGCGACCTCGGCGCGCCCAAGGCGGACTACACGCGCGGCGACAGGCTCCGGATCGTCTGGGAAGGCCAGGCCGTGACGCTGGAGAACCTCCTCGCGCTCCGCGAACCGCTCAACGGCCTCAGGGACCGGATCGAGATCCACGTCGTCACCGATCCGGTGCTGCGCCGCTATTTCGGCCGCTTCGGCGCCACCGATTCGCGCGGCATCCTCAACGGCATCGAGGCGCCGATCGTCTTCCATCCCTGGGAGCGGGAGACCTTTTCGAAGCTGATCACGTCTTCCGACCTCGCCGTGATCCCGATCGACACGGCGCAGGCGATGATGCGGGGCAAGCCGGAGAACAAGCTCGTCCTCCTCTGGCAGCTCGGCATGCCGGTCCTGACCAGCGCCACCCCCGCCTACGAGCGGGCGATGGCGGCAGCGGGGCTCGACATGGTGTGCCGGAGCGAAAGCGAGTGGCGCGCGCAGCTTGAGCGGATGATCGAGGCGCCGGCGGAGGCGCTTGCGGCGATCGGGGCGAAGGGGCGGGTGCATGCGCTCGAGGCTTATTCGACGGAGGAGTTCCAGAGACGGTTCGATGCGGTGTTCCGCACCGTCGGCTTCGACCCTCCAACGTCATTGCGAGGAGCGTAGCGACGAAGCAATCCAGCGGGTCTCGGAGGCCCGCTGGATTGCTTCGCTACGCTCGCAATGACGTCTGAGTTAATCCGCCCGCTCGACCAAGGAACGGTACACCTCGTCATACCTCGCAATGCCGATTTCGACGTCGAACCAGGGGAGCGCCTTTTCGCGCTGGGCCTCGGGCGCCGGGACCATCGCCTCGATCCGGTCGAGCGCTTCCCGGTAGGCGCCCTCATCGAAGCGGTCGATCGCCACGCCGCAGCCGGTTTCCTCGACGATCTGCGCAACGTCTCCGACCCCGCCGTTCGTTACCAGCGGCAGGCCCAGCGCCAGCATCTCGCCCATCTTGGTCGGCGAGCTCGCCTTCTTCGAAAAAACGGGGGCGATGAAGAAGATGCCGACGTCGGCCGCGGCCATGAAGACCGGCACTTCCTCACGGCTGGCGCCGCGGACGACCAGCCTGCCCTCGGGAACGCCGCGCGCGCGGGCGGCGGCCTCGATGCCTTCGGGCGCGTCATGCGTGACGAAGAGGAACACGGCCTTCGGGTCCCGCGCCGCCATGACCCGGAAGAAATCGAGCATCTCGTCGAGCATGTACCAGGAGCCCAGCGAGCCTAGATAGACGAGCACCCTGGCGTCGTCCGCGAGGCCGAGCGCGCGGCGCCCCCGCTCCCGGTCGCTCGGCGCGACGAGCGGGAAGTGGGTGAAATCGACGCAGCAGGGGATGACGGTGATCTCCGCGCCGTCGCCCTGGAGCTGCGGGCGCGTCAGGAGCTGGCGCTTCCCCTCGTATGTGAGGCTGATGATGTGGTCGGCGCCTGTGAGCAACTTGGCCTCCAGCGCCTTGAACCATTTGTAGACGCGGCGGAACACCGGGTTGGTCTGCGGCCAGCTCTTCCCCTCGACCTTCTCGTCCGGCCAGAAGCCGCGCATGTCGAACAGGAAGCGCACGCCGAACTTGCGCTTCAAATGCATGCCCGCGATGCCGGGGATGTAGGAGCGGCAATGGACGATGTCGAAGCGCTCCTTCCGATGCAGCCGCTCGGCGGTGCGGCGGAGCAGGGCGGCGTCGTAGGCCGACGACAGGACCGGCGGCTTCTTGTGGTAGCGGATCGGGTGCCACTCGATGCCGGCGGCGCCGCAGAGCGCGCGGATAAGGGCGCCGTCCTTTTCCTCCCGGTCGGGTTTCTCGCAGGACAGGATGGTGATGCGGTGGCCTCGCTTGGAGAGGCCGGTCAGATAGGGGAGCACCTGCGATCGGCCGAGCGGATCGGTGATCCCGTCATAGGTGATGTAGAGGACGCGGCTCATCGCGCACCTGCCACGGGGTCTACCAAGGTAATTTGCTCCTTGGGCAAGGCGGCGGCCTCCTTGGCGAAATGGAGGCTGAAGTTCTTTACCGCCTTTGCCATGGGCCCCGCGGTCCAGTGGCGGGTCAGGAACAGGCGGCCCTCACCGAGATCGTCCTGACGGACGCTCGGCAAGGTCTTCCCTTCCGCGAACAGGCGGATGCAGCGGACGTAAAGCGCGTGGGCATGCTCCATGACGGCGATGTGGAGCTCGGTCAGGCTTTCGCGGCCGGTGAGGGGAGTCCGCTCGGTGGCGATGATCGCGCCCGAATCGATGCCGGCGTCGAGCCACATCACCGTGTTGCCGATGAGATCGAAGCGGCGCAGCGTCAGGCACCAGTTGGTGCAGTTCGGGCCACCCTTGATGTAAGGCGAGATGCCGGTGTGGAGGTTCACCACCTTGCCCGTGCGGTGGATCGCGTCGATGAGCGGCGGCTTCAACAGGTTCGTGCCGGATACGACGACGAGGTCCGGCGCTTCGCGCTCCACGAGAGCGATGACTTCGGGCGCGTTGATGTCGTCGACTTCGAGCGGCTCTTCCGGAAAGGCGGGGAAAGCCGCGTCGTAATGCGCGAGCATCGCGAACCAGGCGCGGCGGAGCGGCAGGCCGACGGGGAAGGCGGCGGCGCGTTTTGCGATGCTCTTGAGGCGCTTGGGAAGGCTCGGCTTCCTGGTCCAGCTATGGCGCGGCGTCACCGTGACGATGCCGGCGAGCGGCAGGTGGCGCGCGATCTTGTGGGCGAGGGCGCGCTGGTTTCCCTGCGGGCTGGAGAAGAAGAGGATCTTCATGCCGCCGACCCGTCCGGCCACTTGAAGGCGCCGGTCGCGCGGAAGCGGACTTCGTGCTCGGAATGCGCATCGAAGGTGAAGCGGCGGTGGAGCGAGGCGGCGGGGCTTGAGAAATCCTCGTCGACGAGGAGGATGTGGCGCACGCCCGCGCCGCGCACGATCTCGAGCTGCGCCGCGCGGTAGCTGCCGTTGGGGAAGGCGTAGATCGTCATCTCGCGCCCGAGCTTCTCCGCGAACCAGGCGCGGCAGCGGGCGACGTCCTCGCGAAGATAGTCATCCGTCTCGAGCGCCATGTTGGCGTGCTCGAAGCTGTGGGCGCCGATTTCGTGCGTCGCCGCGACTTCGCGCAGCTCGTCGAGCGTCATCATCGGCGTCGGCGCGAAATCGGGGTCGCGGAGGAGCTGGGGGAGGAGATGCGCCGCCAGCGCCTTTTGCTCGGCGATCGGCTTTTCCTTGAGGAAGCTCGAGAGGCGGTTGCCGAGATCGAGGCGCGAGCCGAGCGGGCGGTCCACCCTGAAGCCCGGGACGTCGAGGCTTTCGATCAGGGCAGCGGGGGCGCGGCCGACGAAATCCTGCAAGGCCACGTTGAGCGGCGGCGTGCCGGCTGCGGTGCAGGCAGGGATGATGTTGTGGTTGGCGCGGACGCCGTGGCGGGCGAGGATCGGGGCGGCGTGCTCGTAAAAGTCGCGGTAGCCGTCGTCGAAGCTCAGGATCAGCTTCGGCCGTCCGCCGACGGGTGCTGAGTCCAGTTCGGCGAAGGTCAGGACTTCGAAGTTCGCCTTCAAAAAGCCGATCAGGGCGTCGAACAGCTTCGGGTCGAGCGGCGGGTAGGAACTGCGGTCGTCGGGGGCGACGCGGTGGAGATTGAGGATGGTGACGGCGCCCGACGCGCCGATGGCGCGGAGCTTGCGGCGGACGGCGACGCCGCTGCCCAGCGCGCGCAGGGCAGCTTCCTTCACCACGGCCCGAACCGCACCAAACACGTCTCTCGCCTCTCGAAAGTCCCGCCCCTGCGGCAGGCGCGCGGCTCTTGCCATGCGGGCGCGAGGGAGACAAGCGCGGGGCAGTGGTGCGCGGGCGCCAGAAGCGCTAAGGCGCCCGGCGGCAACGTAAAAAGAACAAAGGAAGCGGCGACGATGTGCGGCATTGCCGGCCTCATCAGCGAGAACAGGGTCGACCAGCAGGTGCTCGGCCGGATGACCGACCGCATCTCGCACCGCGGCCCCGACGATGCGGGCGCGTGGATCGACGCGGAGGCGGGCGTGGGCCTCGGCCACCGGCGCCTGTCGATCGTCGATCTGTCGCCGCTCGGCCACCAGCCGATGGCGTCGAACGACGGCCGCTGGGTGCTTTGCTACAATGGCGAGATCTACAATCACGCCGAGATGCGCTCGGAGCTCGACGCCGACAGCCGGGGCCCGGCCTCGAACGGCGTCGAGTGGCGCGGGCATAGCGACACCGAGACGTTCGTCGAATGCATCGCCGCCTGGGGCCTGGAAGCGGCGCTCGAAAAGGCGGTCGGCATGTTCGCCTTCGCGCTTTGGGACCGGAAGGAGCGCGCGCTTCACCTGGTGCGCGACCGGTTCGGCGAGAAGCCGCTTTATTACGGCTGGGCGGCAGGGAGCTTCGTATTCGCGTCCGAGCTGAAGGCGATCAAGAGCCTCGACGGCTTCGACAACGAGGTCGACCGGCGCGCGGTGAAGCTGCTCGCCGCGCGGACCTACATTCCGGCGCCGCTGTCCATCTACAAAGGCATCTTCAAGCTTCCGCCGGGCTGCATCCTCACCGCCCGCGCCGGCGCCGCGCGGCAGCGGATGGAGGATCCGCCCGCGCCGGGCGAACGTTCCGGCGCGATCGAAATCCAGCGCTACTGGTCCTACCGCGACGTGGTCGCCTCCGGAATCGCCGATCCGATCGAGAATGAGGAGGAAGCGCTCTACCAGCTCGAGCTGGCGCTCGCCGGGGCGATCCAGGGCCAGTCGGTGGCGGACGTGCCGGTCGGCGCCTTTCTTTCGGGCGGGATCGACAGCTCGACGGTGGTCGGCCTCTACCAGAAATATTCGTCGCAGCCGGTGCGCACCTTCTCGATCGGCTTTGAGGAAGCGGGCTTCAACGAAGCGAAATACGCCAAGCTCGTCGCAGCCTATTTCGGCGCGGAGCATAATGAGCGCTACGTGACCGTGAAGGAAACGCAGGAGGTCATCCCGCTCCTCCCCGCCATGTACGACGAGCCGTTCGCGGACTCGTCGCAGATCCCGACTCACCTCGTCAGCCGCTTCGCCAGGGAGCAGGTGACGGTGGCGCTTTCGGGCGACGGCGGGGACGAATTGTTCGGCGGCTACAACCGCTATTTCGGCACGGCGCGGCTTTGGGACAAGTTCAAGCGCCTGCCCGCACCGGTGCGCCGCGGCGCCGGATCGGCCTTCGGCGCGCTCCCGACCGGCGTCTGGAACGGGGCGGCGCGGCTCCTTCCGGGCGGCCGGCGGCCCGGGCACTTTGGAAGCAAGGTGCAGAAGACCTTCCGCACCATGAGCCGGGCGGACAGCCTCGAAGGCGTGTTCGACAGCTTTCTCGACGAATGGGCGGGCGAGCGCTCCCCGGCGCTGAACGGGGTGGGTTTTCCCGAGCAATGCCGCTTCGATTTGGACGTCGGCGAAGGCGCGCCGGACGCGACGCGGATGATGTATTGCGACGCGATGTCGTACCTTCCGGACGACATTCTCGCCAAGGTCGACCGCGCCTCGATGGCGGTGAGCCTCGAGACTCGTGTCCCCTTCCTCGACCACCGCGTCGCTGCAGTGGCAGCGCGGATCCCGGAGCGGATGAAGATCAAGGGTGGGAGCGGGAAGGAGATCTTGAAGACCCTCCTCTACCGCGAAGCGCCGCGCGAATTGTTCGAGCGGCCGAAGGCGGGCTTCGGCGTGCCCGTCGGCGAGTGGATCAAGGGTCCGCTGCGCGCCTGGGCGGAGGAATTGCTCGATCCGGCGCGGATGAAGGCGGAAGGGTTTTTCGACCCCGCCATCGTCCAGCGCCGCTGGCAGCAGCATCTGAAGGGCCAACGCGATTCCACGCCGGCGCTCTGGGCCGTTTTGATGTTCCAGGCCTGGCACCGCGAGCAGGCCGAGCCCGCCGCTTTGCTGGGGGCGGCGGCCTGACATGAAGGGGATCATCCTCGCCGGCGGCAGCGGCACGCGCCTTTATCCGGTCACGCTCAGCATCTCGAAGCAGCTTCTTCCCGTCTACGACAAGCCGATGATCTATTATCCGCTGTCGGCGCTGATGCTCGCCGGCATACGCGAGATCCTGATCATCTCGACCCCGCACGATCTGCCGCTGTTCCGGAGCCTGCTCGGCGACGGATCGAACTACGGCATTTCGCTGAGCTATGCCGAGCAGCCTTCGCCGGACGGGCTGGCGCAGGCCTTCATCATCGGCCGCGAGTTCGTGGGCGGGGATTCGGTGGCGCTCGTCCTCGGCGACAACATCTTCTACGGCGCGGGCTTGACCTCGCACCTGCGCGCCGCCGCGAACCAGAGCGAAGGGGCCACCGTCTTCGCCTACCATGTCGACGATCCGCAGCGTTACGGCGTCGTCTTCTTCGACAACGAGACCAAGGCGCCGATCGAGATCGCCGAAAAGCCGGAGGAGCCGCGCTCCAACTGGGCGGTGACCGGCCTCTATTTCTACGACAACGAGGTGCTCGACATCGCCGCCGAGGTGAAGCCTTCGGCGCGGGGCGAGCTCGAGATCACCGACGTCAACCGCGAGTATATGCGCCGCGGGCGCCTCCGCGTAACGCCGCTCGGCCGCGGCTTCACCTGGCTCGACACGGGCACGCACGACAGCCTCCACGACGCCGCTTCCTTCGTGAAGACGATCGAGCAGCGCCAGGGCATGAAGGTCATGTGCCCGGAGGAGATCGCCTTCGATCTCGGTTATCTGTCCGGCGAAGAAACGCTCGCCGCCGCCGGGCGGATGGGCAAATCCGATTATGCCCGCTATCTGCGCCGCCGGGTGGAGGAAGGCCGCAACCCGCCGCCGCCCCACGTGCTCGCCGGAAAGTCCGCCTGAAGTCATGACCAAGTCCCTGCTCGTCACCGGCGGCGCCGGCTTCATCGGCTCGGCTTTGTGCCGCCATCTGGTCGGCACCGGCCGCTACCGCATCACGAACCTCGACAAGCTCACCTATGCCGGCAACCTCGCCTCGCTCACCGAGGTGGAGGCGAGCCCGAACTACCGCTTCGTCCAGGGCGACATCGCGGACGGCGAGCTGGTCCTGAGCCTCCTCCGCGAAGAGCGCGCCGAAGCGATCATCCACCTCGCGGCCGAAAGCCACGTCGACCGGTCGATCGACGGCCCGTCTGACTTCATCGACACCAACATCGTCGGCACCTTCCGCCTCGTCGAAGCGGCCCTTCGCTACTGGCAGGGGCTGGAGGGGAGCGCCAAGGCGGCGTTCCGCTTCCACCACGTCTCGACCGACGAAGTGTTCGGCGACCTCCCATTCGACAGCGGCGTCTTCACCGAGGAAACGCCCTACAAGCCCTCCTCGCCTTATTCCGCGTCCAAGGCGGCCTCGGACCATATCGTCCACGCCTGGGGCCACACGTACGGCCTCCCGGTCGTGATCTCGAACTGCTCGAACAATTACGGGCCCTACCATTTCCCGGAAAAATTGATCCCGCTCGTCATCCTGAACGCGCTCCACGAGCGGCCGCTGCCCGTCTACGGCAAGGGCGCGAACGTGCGCGACTGGCTGTACGTCGACGACCACGCCCGCGCGCTGGAGCTCATCGCGACGAAGGGCACGCCGGGCGAGACCTATCTGATCGGCGGCCGTGCCGAGAAGACCAACCTCCAGGTGGTCGAAGCCATTTGCGACCTCCTCGACGAGCGCCGCCCCCGCGATCTCGGCGCCCGCTACCGCGACTTGATCGAGTTCGTCAGCGACCGGCCGGGCCACGACCGCCGCTATGCGATCGACCCGTCCAAGACGGAGCGGGAGCTTGGCTGGCGGGCGGAGGAGAGCTTCGAAAGCGGCCTCGCCAAGACGATCGACTGGTATCTCGCCCGCGAGGATTGGTGGCGCCCGCTTCGCGAAGGGCGCTACGCCGGGGAGCGCCTCGGCGCCGCCAGCCGCTCGTAGAGCGCTTCCCACTGCGGCACGATCACGCCGGTGGTGAACGTCGCCGCCGCTTCCGCCTTCGCCGCCGCGCCGAGCCGGGCGCGAAGGGCCGCGTCGCCGTAGAGCCGGTTCATGGCGGCGGCGAGCGCTTCGTCGGAGCCGCGCGGGAAGATGAGGCCATTTCCGCCATCGCGCATGACCTCGACATGAGGCTCGATGTCCGAGGCGATCGCCGGTAGCCCGGCCAGCATCGCTTCGAGGAGGCTGACCGGCAGCCCTTCGAGGAGCGAGGGGAAGACGAAGGCGTCGGCGAGATCGAGAAAGGGCGCGATCCGAGGCGCGGAGGGCACGAAGCGAACGCGGTCCGCGATGCCGAGCGCCGCCGCACGCTCCGGAAGCACCGTCTCCAGCGCGCCGTGGCCGAGGATCACCGCATGGGCGCCCGGCTGCGCCGCCGCGACGCGGGCGAAGGCGCGCAGCAGCGTGTCGTGGTCCTTGGGCGCATCCATGCGGCCGACGGTAAAATAGACGAAGGCATCGTCGGGCAGGCCGAGCGAGCGGCGCAGCGCATCCGCATCACCGGGCTCGACACGCACCGTTTCCGGATCGACCGGATTGTAGATGACGTCCATCCGCGCGTCCGGAATGCGGAGCTGCTCCGCGGCCGAGCGCCGGACCGCGCCCGAGCAGGCGACGAAGCGGGCACCGGCGACTTTGGCGGTGCTGCCATCGAGCCACTTGCGGGCGATGTTGCTGCGGAGCGGCCAGCCCGCCGCCTTCACCGACGCCGGATCGTAGTCCATGCTGACCAGCCAGGAGAGCTGCGGCAGGCCGAGGCCGAGCCCCGCCAGCCGCGCCGCGAGATGCCCGTCGAATGAGGCGGTCTGGATCAGGTCCGGTTTGCGATCCCGCAGGATCGGGCGGAGCGCCTTGGCCGCCTGCAGCCAGCCGCGGTTCGTCGGGGCGTCGAGGCAGATGGGCTCGGCGCCGCTCGCCCGGAGCTGGTCGGCAAGGCCGTGCGGCGGGTGGAGATAGGCGACGGTGTGGCGGAAGCGCGCCGGATCGGTCCGCGCGACGAGATCGCCGATCACCCGCTCGGCGCCGCCGAGGCGCAGCGAGGTCAAAACGTGGAGGATGTGGATCAAGCCGGCCGCCCGCCTCAGGCGCCGATGTTGAGGCTCGGCCTCACGCTTTCGAACTCTTCGTTCGCGGCGGCATATTCGTCCATCGTCCCGATGTCGCGCCAATAGCCGTCGAACCGGTACAGGTTCACCCGCTGCCCGTCGGCGATGAGGCGCTTGATGAGATCGGGAAGGTCGAAGCGCTGCCCCTTGGGGATCGCGCTGAGCACGCTCGGGCTCATCGCATAGATGCCCATCGAGACACGATAGGGGATGACGGGCTTCTCGACATAGTCGACGAGGCGGTCGCCCTCCGTCTCCAGCACGCCGAGCTCGATCTTCACCTCCTTGGGATAAGAAGCGATCGTCACCATCGCGCCCGATGCGCGGTGCTGCTCGATGAGCGCGGCATAGTCGATCGAGCAGAGGAGGTCGCCGTTCAGGACCAGGAACGGGTCGGACAGGCGCTCGACGAGGGCGATCGGCCCGGCGGTGCCGAGCGGGTCGGTTTCGTGGCTGTAGTCGATCCCGACGCCCCAATGGCTGCCGTCGCCGAAGTGCGATTCGAGCAGGCCGTGGAGATGGCCGACCGAGAGCGTCAGGTCCTCGATCCCGAAATGGCGGAGCTGGCGGACGATGATCTCCAGGATCGGCAGGCCGCCGACCGGCACCAAAGGCTTGGGCAGATTCTCGGTGAGCGGCATGAGGCGCGTGCCCTTGCCGCCGGCGAGGATCACCGCGCGCACGCCGCAATCAGACATTGTAGATCTGCGGCTTGTAGCGCGCGCTGTTGGCCGCGATCCATTCGACGGTACGGCGCAGGCCCTCTTCGAGCGGCACTTCCGGCTTCCAGCCGAGCAGTTCGGCCGCCTTGCGCGTGTCCGCGAGCAGCAGGCCGACCTCGCTCTTGCCCGGGCGGATGCGGCTCGGGTCGGTGACGACCTTGAGCTGCTTCCCGGTGATCGTCCCCACCGCCTCGATCACGTCGGCGATGCTGACGGTGCGGCCCGAGCCGACGTTGATCACTTCGCCGAGCGCCGCGTCGTGCTCGGCGACGGCGAGGAAGCCCGACACCGTGTCGTCGACATAGTTGAAGTCGCGCTTGGGATCGGTGGAGCCGATGTGGAGCGTGTCGCCGACGAGCGCCTGGCTGATGATGGTCGGGATGACGGCGCGGGCGGACTGGCGCGGGCCGTACGTGTTGAACGGACGGATGGTGGCGACCGGAAGGTCGTAGGAGAGCCAGTAGCTTTCGGCGAGCTTGTCGGCGCCGATCTTGGAGGCTGAATAAGGCGACTGGCCGACGAGGGGATGCTTCTCGTCGATCGGCTGGTACTGCGCCGTGCCGTAAGTCTCGCTGGTCGAGGTGTGGACGATGCGGCCGGTTTCATATTCGAGCGCCGCATTCAGCACGTTCGCCGTGCCGATCACGTTCGCCTGCACGAAATCGAACGGGTTGCGGTAGGAATAGGGAATCGCGATCAGCGCGCCGAGGTGGAAGACGGTGTCGCAGCCCTTCACGGCCTTGCGCACGCCGTCCCCGTCCTTGAGATCGCCCGGGAAGATCTCGACCTGGGACAGCACCTCCCTGGGAAGCACCTCCAGCAGGCCGTAATCGCTCCGGCTGTTGTAATGGACGAAGGCGCGGACGTCCGCGCCGAGTTCGACCAGCCGCTCGGTGAGCCGGCTGCCGATGAAACCGCTGGCCCCGGTGACGAGGACCTTCTTTCCCGAATAGTTCATGTGAGCCCCTATACGCGGCGGACGGCATCCCGCCAGTATTGAAGAAGATCGGCGAGCGTGCGTTCGAGCGGGATTTCCGCTTTCCAGCCGAGTTCGCGCTCCGCCCTGGACGGATCGCCGACCTGCACCGGCACGTCCGACGGCCGCATCCGCGCCGGATCCTCCTCGACCGCGACGGCGGCGGAGGAGAGCGACAGCAGGGTGTCGACGATGGCCTGGATCGAGACGCCGCGTCCCGAGGCGAGATTGTAGACTTGGCCCGGTTCGCCTTGGCGAGCGGCGAGCCAGTAGCCGCGGGCGATGTCCCGCACGTCGGAGAAGTCGCGGATCGTGTCGGTGCGGCCGATGGCGATTCGCGGGCTCCGAAGGCCGGCCTCGATCTCGGCGATCTGGCGGGCGACGGACGAGGCGACGAAGCTGTCCTTCTCGCCGGGGCCGGTCTGGTTGAAGGCGCGGGCGCGAATCACGGGGAGGCCGAGTTCGGCGCCGAGCTGCTCGGCGAGCCGGTCCTGCTCCGCCTTGGCGGCGGCATAGGCACCGCCGGGCGCCAGCGGCGCATCTTCGGAGATGGGCAAGCCGGGAGCCGGGCCGGCGCCGTAGACGGCGCTGGAGCTTGCAACGAGGATACGCGGCTTGCTCTCGAGCGCGGCGGCGGCTTGGAGGAGGTTGCGCGTGCCTTCGACGTTGCTGCGATGGAGCTGCGCTTCGTCGTTGCCGCTCGTCTGCGCCGCGAGGTGAAAGATGAGATCGGACCGGGCGTAGGCGACGGTGCGCCGCAGCGCGGCGAGGTTGGCGAGATCGACCCCCGTGCTTCGCGACAGGCCTGAGACTTCCGCCCCCTGCGACCGCGCATAATCGGCGAGGTGGGTTCCAGCGAAGCCGGTGATGCCGGTGATCAGCACCCTCATCCGCGCTTCCCCTTACGGGCGGCGGCGCGGGCGAACAGGCTCGGCGCGAAGCGGGTGAGGAGGAGGAAAACGGTCGGCACCGCCATGGTGACGAGGAGGTCGCGCAGCGATCCCGGCCACATCGCTTTGTCCGTCCACTCCTCGCGGGCGAGGTCGTAACCTTCGTTGGCGAGCTCGAACAGGAGCACGGCGAGCCACGGCAGCGGATGGGCGAGGCTGCGGCGGATGACGAGCGCCACCAGCACCTGGCCGGCGAGGCCGAAGAAGATGTGGAGCGCGTCGCGGCTGAGGTCGGTCTGCTCGACGACGAGCAGCTTGGCCGAATACCAGTCCATCAGCGCCCCAGCCGCTTGCCGAGCCGCCGCGTGGCGCCGGCGAGCAGGAAGCCCGGCTTTATGCCGGCAAGCGCCTTCAACGCGCCGAGCGGCTGCTTTTCCCGGAGGCGCAGCTTCGCGATGGCGAGCCGGTAATCGTCCAGCCGGTGGCGGACGTGGCGCATCGGGAAATCGTAGAAATCGCAGGTGAGGTGCCAGTAGCGGATGGCGCCTTCGAGGAATTCGATGCGCTCGCGCCGCGGCTTGGAATCGAGCGCGACGGTGAAGCTCGTCGCATGGGCGATCCGGTAGCAGATGGTTGGCGTCGGATCGTAATGGGCGCCGCCGCGAAGGGCGCCCGAAAGGACGATCACCGGGTCGCCCCACGACCAGTCGCCATAGGAGGGCGGCAGGTGGCGGAGGCGCTCGGCGCGGAAGATGAGCGACGCGGTGGGGGCGATCCAGCCCTGGCCCGCGAAAAGCTCGGGGAGCTGGACGATCCGCTCCTCCTCGCCATAATCCCATTCGAGGACGCGGCTGCCGTCCGCATAGAAGCGGTAGCCGCGGGTGAAGGACATATCGACCTCAGGGTGGCGGCCGAGGGCGGCGACCTGGCGCGCGATCTTGTTCTCGTCGATCCAGAAATCGTCGCCCTCGCAAAGCCCGATCAGCGGGGCGCGGCTGCGGCTGACGCCGTAGAGGAAGTTGAGGGCGCCGCCCTTGTTCTTCGCCGTGTAGAGGATGCGGACGATGTGCGGGTAGCGCTGCTGGAGCCTCTTCGCGATCTCGCGAGTCTCGTCGGGTGAATTGTCCTCGCAGATCAGCACTTCATACGGGAAGTCGGTCTTCTGCGTGCAGAGCGCGTCGATGCATTGCTCGAGATAGAGCGCGTGGCGGTAGGTGGTGACGACGATGCTGAGCGCCGGCGCCGCCGGGAGCCTTTCCGGATCGCCGATCTCGCCGGCGCCGGCGAATTTGTCGGTCATGCCGGGGCTCAATCGTCCTCGGCGAGGACGGCGTAGCCGATGCCGGTCTCGCCGAAGCCGTTGCCGTTGTAGAGCATGTGCTTCACGCCGCGGTGCTCGTAGACGAAGGGATATTCCATCATCTCGCTGTCCCAGCCGGTCTCCGATCGGTCGATGCCGATGCGCTCGTCCATCCGGGTCCAGTTCACCCCGTCGCGCGATTCGGCATAGCCGAGGCGGTAGCTCGCCGCCTTGTCGCTCCGGTAGTCGACCGAGCCCCGGAAGCAGAACCACATGCGGTAAAGGCCGTTCTCCTTGATCACCGTCGGGCGGGCATTGGCCTCGCCGTCGAACGTGTAGGGGAGGCAGATCTTGTTCTCGCGGACCCAGTTCACGCCGTCGTCCGATTCGGCGTATTTCACCTGGTAGACGGGCTCCGGCTTGCCGTGGACGACGAGGAAGCCGGTCGCCGAGGCGTACCAGAGCTTCCACTTGCCGTCGTCCTCGTCGAACATGGCGAAGGGCGAGGCGCAGAAATAAGGCTCGATCCGAGTGCGGTCGACGACGGGGCCTTCGAACATGCGCTCGAAGGTGCGGCCGCCGTCTTCGCTGACCGCGATGCCGACCGAGTTGCGGTAGGCGACGGTCACGCCCTGATTCCAGCCGATGTAGAAGAGATACTTCTTGTCGCCGCGCGTCACGATCGACGAGGGCATGACTCCGCTGTCGTCGAACGCGCCCAATTTTCCGGGCGAGAGCAGGGTCTGGTCGTGGACGTAGAGGACGTTCTGCGGGTTGTCGGCCTCGACCTCGATATAGGTCGCGTGGCTGCGCCCCTTCGTGTCGCGCGGCGAGAAATAGATGCGCAGGCGCTCGTCGTCGATCCGGTCGGCGACGGGCACGCAGGCATGGTGCGCCATCCACTCATACTGGCCTTCGGCGTTGAAGATGACGCCCTTCTTCTCCCAGCGCATTGCCAAGGATCAGCCCTTCGACTTATGGGAAAGCGAGCGCATCTCGTCGCTCCGGAAGCCGGCCGGCTGCGTGCCGGTCGCCTTGTAGACTTCGAAGGGCTGGGTATCCTTGAGGATCGTGCAGCCCATGCCGACGAGCGTGTCGTTGCCGATCGTCGTTTCGTCGCGCACCGTCGCGTTCACCCCGAAGAAGCTGTAGGCGCCGATCAGGCAGCAGCCCGAAATCACCACCTGCGACGTGATCATCACGTGATCTTCGATGGTGCTGTGATGGCCGATATGGTTGCCCGACCACATGACCACGTTTGAGCCGATCTTGACGAAGGGCTGGATCGTATTGTCCTCGAAGATGAAGCAATTGTCGCCGCACTCGAAGCCCGGGAAGATCGTCGCCTTGGAGCTCACGTAGGAAACGAGGCTGTAGCCCCGGTCCTTCGCTTCCTGATATTTCTCGGCGCGCAGGTGGTTCATCTTCTTGAAGCTCAAGGGGATGAACATGCTGAATTCGGAGGGCGGGAAATGCTGCTCCACCTCCTCGAACGGGACGACGGGGAGCCCTTTGAACTCGGTCTCGCCCATATATTCGCGGTCGAGCGTGAAGCCGACGACCTCGTGCTCGCTGTCATGGGTGAAGTAGAAATGGGCGAGCTCCGCCCACTGGCTGACGCCGAACACGACCACTTTCGCCATCTTACTCTCCCAAACTCAGTGCGCCGGCGGCGGGGCCGGCGAGGTTCTCCGGATTGAGCGGCTCGAGCTCCGGAAGGACGAACCGCCCGTTCTTGCTCACCAGCCGATCGTCGAACCAGATCTCGCCGCCGCCCGCTTCGGGCGTCTGGAGCAGGATCAGGTCCCAGTGGATCGCCGACCGGTTGCCGTTGTCGCTGATATCGTAGGCGTTTCCCTGCGCGAGATGGATCGATCCTGCAATCTTTTCATCGAACAGGATGTCCTGCATCGGCTTGACGATGCCCGGATGCACCCCGAAGGCGAACTCGCCGACGTAGCGCGCGCCCTCGTCCTGATCGAGGAGCTCGTTGAGGCGCTTCGTGTCGTTCGCCGTCGCCCGCACCGCCCTGCCGCCTTCGAAGTCGAGGCAGACGTCGGAGAATGCCGTGCCGTAATAAAGGGACGGCACGTTGTAGCGGATGCGCCCTTCCACCGACTCGCGCACCGGCGCCGTGAACAGCTCCCCGTCCGGAATGTTGTGGAAGCCCGCCGATTTGTAGCTCGCTATGCCCTTTATCGAGAAGCTGAGGTCCGTGTCGTCCGGCCCCAGGATCCGCACCCTGTCGGTCCGGTCCATCAGCTCGGCGAGCGGGACCATGGCGGCTTCCATGCGGGCATAATCGAAGGTGCAGACTTCGAAGAAATAATCCTCGAACGCTTCGGTGCTCATCCCCGCGCGCTGGGCCATGGCCGGCGTCGGCCAGCGCAGTGCCACCCATTTCAAATGCGTCGAGCGATATTCGTGGTGCACCGGCTTCACATAATGATCGAGGAGCCGCCGCATCCGGCAGGCGGGGACGCCCGCATATTCCTGCGCGTTCGCCCCGCCGCGAAGGCCGATGAAGGCGTGGGCCTTTTCGAGCATGTGGAGCTCGCACTGCGCCATGAGCTGGATGTCGGCCTCGTCGTAGATCATCGCGAGCTCGCGGATCACGGTGTCGTCCTTGAGGACGACGAGCGGCGTCCCGCCTGCGTCCTTCGCGGCGCGGGCGATGGCGCGGACGATGTCGGCGGGGACGTTGATCCCTTCGATCACCACCGTCTCGCCCGGCTGCAGCCTGGTGCTGTGGCCGATCAGGAGCTTCGCCAGCGCCTCGATTCGCGGGTCCTTCATGCCGCCGCCCTTAGCCGAATTCGCCGGCGCGATAGGCGGGGAAATAAGCGCCGTCCGAGAGCCCCCGCGCGGCCGTCAGCGCCGCATAGCGCTCCGCATCGAATATCCGGCCGCAGAACCAGACGGGGCGCGTCCCCGAAGCCCAGCCGCGCTTGAAGCGGGTGAGGCCGTCCTCCGCATCGGTGCTGGTCCCCGCCCCCGCGCCGATCTCCAGCCAGCGCACTTGGCTTCGGAAATGCTCCATCGCGAACCAGTAGAGCGCGTAGGAGCCGTTCAGCGCGTAGCCCCGGTCGCTGAGCGCCGCGAGGTGGCTGTAGGCGACGTCGCCCTGCACGTACCAGAGATGCGCGCCGACGACCGTCTCCCCTTCCCGCGCCCGCAGCACGACCATGCCCGGAATACGGAGCTGGGCCAGGAAGGCCTGGCGGGAAAAGGCCTTGATTCCGGTCAGGCCGTGCCGCTCCGTGAGCGTGCCGTAGAGCGCCGCCCAATCGTCGAGGAAATCGGCCGGATCGCTGGGGAAGACGTCGACCTCGACGTCGCGCATCGCCTTGCGGGCGTAGTAACGGTGATGCTTGGACAGCCTCTCGGGCCTGACCTCGGCCAAGTCCGCCACGAAATGGTCCTTGAAGCGCACCAGCCGGTCCGGAAAGGCGCGCGCGAGATCCTCCTCGCGCCAGCCGCCGAACGGATCGGCGACGAGGCCGAGGCTGACCAGCCCCGTTTCGCCAAGCGCGTCGAGGTCGCGGTGGAGGGCGGACCAGTCCCGGCAGGCGAAGAGCGGATAAGGCCCCATCGCATCCGCCACGCCGTCGCCCGCGTCGCGCTCGAGGATCCACCCGTCCGCCAGCGGCAGGTGGCGCGGGCGTCCGAACTCGCCGAGCGAGGCGGCATAATCGGGGTGGAGATACCCGGTCGCGGCGGCGTCTGAAGTCATGGGATGGGCGCTCCCTAGGCCTCGGCCGGGGCGCGGTCCACCCTCAGCCGCCGCCTTATGCGCTCGGGAAAGAGCTGGAGCCCGAGGTCCATCGCGTCGTCCAAAGCCTCGATCCGCAGCAGCAGGGCCGCGCCGAGATAGAAGGCGCCGCCGAGTCCCGTCAAAGCGACGAGATCGAGGAACGGCCCGAACCCGAGGAACGGCCGCACCAGCACCACGAGCGCCCCCATCGCCGCGCCGAGCGCGAAGACCGGGAGCAGGTCCCTGACCTGCGCCAGCGCGCCGTAGCCGAGAAAGGTGCGCGACGGCCGCGCGTTGATCACGAAGCCGACCAGGCAATAGGCTACCATCGCATAAGCGAGGCCCATGATCCCGAAGAAGCTCCCGACCGCGACCGTCAGGACGCCGATTCCCTGCTTCACGACGGTCAGCCAGAGATAATAATGCGACTTGTCCTGGGCGAGCAGGGCCTGGAGGTTGATCAGCGCCGTCGGGTAAAGGAGGCCCGCCACCGCGAGCACCGAGAGGATCGGCGCCGCGTCCCTCCAGGCCTCGCCGAAGAGGAGCACGAGGACGAGGTCGGACAAGACGGCAAGCCCGACCATCACCGGCACGTTCACCACCATGGTGAGCCGCATCGATCGCCGCACCGCGCGGCGCAACGCCGCCGGGTCGTCGGTTCGCGTCGCGAAGAGCGGCAGGGTCACCCGCCCGATGATCTGCATCAGGACGCCGCTCGGCAGCCACTGCGTCTGCTGCGCGCGATTGTAGAGGCCGAGGTCGCGCACGCCGTGGAGCTTGCCGACGATGAGCGCGAAGCCCTGCATGTAGAGGACGTCGAGGAAGCCGGTGATGACGAGGTGCGATCCGAAGCGGAAGAGCGGCCGCGTTTCGCGCCAGTTGAACGCGAAGGCCGGGCGCCAGCCGCCGACGACCCAGAGCATCGCCGTCGTCGCCAGCGCCGCGGTCAGGGCCTGGAGCGACAGCGCCCAGACGCCGTAGCCCGACGCCGCAAGCCCGATGCCGACGGCTCCCGAAAGGACCGCCGCCCCCGCCCCGACGAAGAAGAGCGGCTTGAAGCGGAGCGAGCGCACGAGCAGCGCCTGGGGCACGGACCCGGCGGCGACCGTTACCACCTGCGCGGCCGAGACCAGCATGAGCTGCCGCAGCACGTCGAAGCCGTAGAAAGCGGCAACGAACGGCGCGACGAGGATGAGGAGCAAGGCAATCGCCGCGCCCGCCCCGACGTCGAACCAGAAGATCGAGCTTTCCTGCACCTTGGTGCTGCCATGGTGGCGCTGCAGCGCGATGTTCGGCCCGGCCTCCACAATCACCGACGCGAGCGCCGTGAACACCGTCAGCAGCGCGACGATTCCGAACAGCTCCGGCGCGAGCAGGCGGGCCATGGCGATGGTGACGGCGAACTGCATGCCTTGGCGAAGGAAGATGTCGAGCGCGCTCCAGGCGCCGGCGCGCACCGCCCCTGCCGCGCCCACCTGCGCGCCAATCTGCGCTCCGGGGGCCTGCGCGTCGGGCGCCTGCGGGCCGGGGCCGGCCGCGGTGCCGCCGATCGCGTTGCCGGGAGGAGGAGCGCTGGTCATCGCGCGCCGCGATAACGGCTTTCCCGCCCGCCTTCCACCATCGCTCCGGGCCCACACTCTGGGCGAACGCATTGCCGCGCCGCGCCTTTCTTCCTAAGAGGCGCGCCTGTCCGGCCCCGGCCCGGGGTCCCCCGCTCAACACGCCCAAGGAAGACCGATGTACGTCGACAAGTACAGGTTCGCGCAGGAACCCGAGCATCTCGCCGAGCTGGAGGACAAGAGCGCCCTTCGCGCCCTCCTGCGCCATCCGCGCGCCAAGGCCGGAATCGCCGCGCGCTACGCCCTGTACTCGCCGCAGATCCGCCGCGCCTACCGCACGCTTGCCAATGAAGAGAGCCGCCGGATCTTCATGGACATCCTCCGCTACCGCCTGCTCGGCGCGCCTTATGCGAAACTGGCGCAGAACGAGCCGATGTTCCGCCAATTGGAAGCGGTGATGGCGGACGACATTCCGAGCAGCGACCCGCCCTACGAGATGGGCGACCTCCTCGGCCAGAAGGTGAAGCTCTGGAACGTCCAATATGGCGGGCGGCCGCTGGAGGTCGTGGCGATCAAATACGCCCTCTACTGGGTGCTCCATTCCGACCAATATTATTACAAGGCCGGGAACGTCTCGATCCGGCCGGAGCCGGGCGACGTGATCCTCGACGGCGGCGCGTTCCTGGGCGAAATCTCGATGCGCTTCGCCATCGACGTCGGGCCGGAAGGCCGCGTCTTCGCCTTCGATCCCTTCCCGCGCCACGCCCAGCTCGCGACGCTGAACGCGAAGCGCAACGGTCTTGCCGACCGCATCCGCTTCGTCCCCGCAGGCATTTCAGGGAAGAGCAACGTGTCCGGGCTCGACCAGCTCGCGCCCGTCGAGGACAGCGCCGACGCCGCCGTGGACGCGGTGAACCCGGGCCGGCGGATGGACGCCGGCGACGCGATGCTCGCGCTCGACGACTTCGCCGACTGGGCGGAGCTCGACAAGGTCGACTATATCAAGATGGACATCGAGGGCTCGGAAGCGGACGCGCTCGCGGGCTGCGACCGGATCATCCACAAGTGGCGGCCCAAGCTTGCCATCTCCGTCTATCACCGCTTCGCCGATCTCTGGACGATCACCAACGATCTGAAGGCGCGCTACCCCTTCTACCGCTTCTATCTCGGCCACCACTCGCTCCACAGCGAAGAGACGGTTCTCTACGCCATCGCCGACTAGGCCGGCGCTTTCTCAGGCTCCGGCGGCGGCGGCGCGGACCGCGCCCACCACCCGGTCCTGCTGCCCGTGCGTAAGCTCGGGATGGATGGGGAGGCAGAGCACCTGGTCCGCCGCGCGGTTGGCGACCGGGAGGCGCTCCGGCGCCGCGGACGGCAGGTCCCGGTACATGGGCAGGTTCGAGAGGAGCGGGAAGAAGTAGCGGCGGGCATGGATGTCCGCGGCCTTGAGCCGGTCGTAAAGCGCGTCGCGGCTGACAGGGAAGCCTTCCCGCACCAGCACGGGAAAGTAGCTGTGGTTCGGGACCACGTCCTCGGGAATGGCGAGCGGCTCGATGCCGTCGACGTCCGCCAGCATCTCCCGGTAGCGCGCATCCACCGCGCGGCGCGCCGCCACCACCTTTTCGAAATGATCCATCTGGACGAGGCCGACGGCGGCGTTGAACTCGCTCATCTTGGCGTTGGTGCCGACGACGGGAATCGAGACTTCGTTCTCGATCCCGAAGTTGCGCTGCCGCTCGATGGCGTCGCGGTCGAGGTCGGCGCGGGTGATGATGGCGCCGCCTTCGAAGGTGTTGAAGGCCTTGGTCGCGTGGAAGCTCAAGGTCGCATAATCGCCCCAGCCGAGCACGCCCCGCCCCTTCCACGTGACGCCGAAGGCATGGGCGGCGTCGTAGATGACCTTGAGGTCGTGCCGCTTCGCGATGGCGTCGATTTCGTCGAGGGCGCAGGGATTGCCGTAGCAATGGACCGCGACGATGGCGGAGGTGCGCGGCGTGATCGCCGCCTCGATCTGCGCGGGATCGATGTTGAGGTCGCTTTCGCGCACGTCGACGAAGACCGGCTCGAGCTGCCCGCGCTTCACCGCATGGGTGGTGGCGACGAAGGAATAAGGGGTGGTGACGATCTCGCCCTCCAGCCCCGCCGCGTCGATCACGGCTTCGAGCGCCACCATCCCGTTGGTGACCAGCGAGCAGTGGTTGACCTGGAGATAGTCGCGCAGCCGCGCTTCGAGCGCCTGGTGGAAGGGCCCGTTGTTGCTGAGGACCCGCGTGTCCCAGATCTGCTCGAGCATGGGCATGAGCTCGGCGAGCGGCGGCAGGTAAGGGCGCGTGATGTAGATGGGGTCGGACAAGGTGGCAGCTTTCGGTGTTCGCCGCGGTCTTTAAGGCCGGATGATCGCCGCCGCTAGCGCTAGCGCTGGCGCCGCGGGACGGGCCATTCCCGGTCGGTCGGCGCGCCGCCGAAGCGGGTGCCGGCGCGGTGGACGGTTCCGTTCACCGTCAGCGTTCCGTCGACGATGATCCCGGTGGGGTCGATGGGCCCCCGGATCGTGCTGGTGCCGAGATAGCGGCCCTTGGGCATGGCGACGATCGGCGACGCCTGCGTCATGGTGACGTCGATGTAGATGGCGCGCCAGCTCCACGGCATCAGGCCGCCGCGGACCAGGCGGAAGGTGCAGCGGTGGAAGGTCGTGTTGTCGCCGACCGAGACGTCGCAGATCGTGCCGCTGCGCCCTTCGGGGAGATAGACCTGGCCTGTTTCGGAGAGCGCCGGATCGTCCGTGAAGGTGCAGTCGAAATATTGCGTGGCCTTGGTCGCGTCGCGCTCGCCGTGGCCGTAGCTGCGCACGACCGTGCCGACGAAGGTGCAGTTCCTGAAGTGGAAGTTGGGCTTGGACGGCCAGCAGGACCACATGGTGGTGCCGACGAAGGTGCAGCGGGTGAACTGCACCCCGTCCGTGTCGCCGCTGTCCGCGACCATGCCGCATCCCGCATTGTCGACGAAGCTGCAATTGTCGAACTTGAGGTCGCGGATCTGGCGCCCCTCTTCGGCCTCGATGTCGACGCCGGCGGCGGGCGGGCTGTTCGTGCCGGCCTTGCCGGTGTGCGCGAAGCGGCAGTTCGAGAAGACGTAGCCGCGCCCGCCGACGATGCTGCAGCCCTGGCGCGCATTGTACTCGCCCTTGAAATTGTCGATTTTGAGCGTGCGGCCGGCGAGCGCCCGGTCCCAAAGCCCGTCGATCATCATCCCGTCCTGCGGGTGGTGGTGCGCCCAGACGTTGCGGACCACCTCGTTGCCCCGGTTCTGGTGGAGGAGCACGCCCGAGCCCGGCACCTGGATCCCCGTATCGCCGAACGAGCCGCCGCGGATCATGCCACCGATGTTGCCGTCGAGCTCGACATTCTCGATCGTGATCGGCCCGGTGCATTCAGCGAAGCCGATCATGGAATGATAGGGGACGGCGAGCTCGGCGATGTCGGTGAACGGCATCCGGTTGCGGGTCGCCGCGCCCGTCGCCTTGTTGAAGGTGCCGAAGCGCAGGCTCGACGCGGCGCGCAGGACCGCGCCGTTGCCGCGCACGACGATCGGCCGGGTCGCGCCGCGCACGCCGATGATGATCTCGGGCGTGTAGGCGTAATTCTCGCCCGGGCGGGTGCGGCGCTGGGCACCGACGATGTAGGTCGCGCCGCGGCGCAGGTCGATCGTGCCGCCGCCGAGCTGCTGCAGGCGCGCGGACAATGCGGTGAAAGCCGCGGTGTCGTTGGTCCGCCCGTCGCCCTTGGCGCCGAACTGTTCGGGCGTCAGGACGGTGCCCGACGCCGGCGTCGTGGTCTGCGCCAGCAGGCGCGCGTGCGGCACGAAGGCGGCGCCTGCAAAGGTGAAACCGAAGGCGAGGGCGGTTCTGCGGTCGATCTGCATGGCGCCGCTCTAGCGCAGGCGAGGTGAACCGTCTCTGTCACCTTTATCTCGGCTCAGCGCGCACCGAAGCCGCTCGCGACGGTCTTGACGGTGGCGGCGACGATGAGGAGATCGAGCCAGACCGAGAAATTCTTGATGTAGTAGAAATCAAAATGGAGCTTCCACAAAACGTCGTCGACTTCGGCGACATGGCCCTGCTTGACCTGCGCCCAGCCGGTGATGCCGGGGCGCACGATGTGCCGGTAGCGATAGAACGGAAGCTCGGCTTCGTACCAGAGCGAAAGCGGCACCGCTTCCGGGCGCGGGCCGATCCAGCTCATCTCGCCCTTCAGGATGTTGATCACCTGCGGGAGCTCGTCGAGCCGGTAGCGGCGCAGATATTTGCCGATTCGGGTGACGCGGTGGTCGGCGTCCCGGGTCATCGCGCTCGCCCGCGCGTCCTCAGTCTGGGCCTCGTGCCCGTGGACCATCGAGCGGAACTTGAACATTTTGAACGTCTCGCCGCGATAACCCATGCGCTGCTGGGTGAAGAAGACCGGGCCCTTCGAATCGAGCTTCACGAGGAGCGCGGTGACGCCGAGGATCGGCACCAGCACGGGAAGAAGGAGGATGGTGACGATGAAATCGACCACCCTCTTCACCCGGCCGTAGATGATGCCGGGAATGAGCGATCCGAAATTGTTCTCGGACAGATGCTCGATCGCGACTCGTCCGGTCAGCGATTCCTGCATCTGCTTGTGGTGCATGACGAGCATGCCTTCGAGCGCGCGGTCGGCGAGGAAGCGCTCCCAGTGCGGCGGGATGTCGGCGCGAAGATCGGCGACGATCGAATCGTAGTCGCCGGCGAGCGGCTGGCTCTCGTCGAGATAGATCCAGTTGATGCCCGGTATGTCGCGTAAGTCCTGCACCTCGCCGAACGGCACCACCGCGATGCGCAGGCGATGCTGGCGCTGCAGCTTGAAGTAGACGGTGTAGTACCAGACGACGCAGATCGCGAAGCTGACCGCGAACTGGACGCGGCTATAATCGAGCCGCGCGAAGAAGAAGAAGGCGAGGACCGCGCCGTAGGACGCCGAAAAGAGCGGCAGGATGTGGTAGGATGCGCGCACGCCCGGATAGCGGGTGAACTTCCTGAAGCTGTAATAGCCGACGAGGAGCGCTGCGCAGGTGCCGGCGACCGCGGCTTCGAGACCGACCAGGTCCTCGCCGCTCGAAAGCTGGATGCGGATCAGCCATGGGATGAGCACGGCAAGGAGCAGACCGCCGCCCAATTGCAGGCGCGTGCGGTTCCAGAGGCTCGGGCGGGCCGCTACGAATCTGCCGGTTTCCAACAACATGCCTCGTTTGGCGTCCGTCCCTCAATATGCGAGAGCGGCGACGCCCTAACGCCAAAAGACGGCCAAAGTCCACCTTTCGCAGTGCAGCATAAGCGGGCCGCGCCTCCCTTGCCGCCTCCCGCCCCCTCGTTTAAGCGCCCTCCCCCATGGCAAGTCTCATCACCGGCGCGGCCGGATTCATCGGCTTCAACGTCGCCCGCCGCCTCATGGACCGGGGGGTTCGCGTCGTCGGCATCGACAATGTGAACGATTATTATTCGGTCAGGCTGAAGCGCGACCGCCTTGCGAAGCTCAGCGCCGATTACGGCGACCTGTTCCGCTTCGTCGAGGTGGATTTCGCCGACGCGGCAGCGCTGAACGCGGCGCTCGCCGGCGAGGATTTCGACCGGATCGTCCATCTCGGCGCACAGGCGGGCGTCCGTTATTCGATCGAAAATCCGGGCGCTTACGTCCAGTCGAACCTCGTCGGGCATTTGAACCTCATGGAGGTCGCGCGGCACCGCAAGTCCTCGCACCTCGTCTACGCCTCATCGTCGTCGGTTTACGGCGGCAACAAGGAGCTGCCCTTCCGGGTCGAGGAGCGCGTCGACCGCCCGCTTTCGCTCTACGCCGCGACCAAGAAGGCGGACGAGCTGATGAGCGAAACCTACGCCCATCTCTACCGCCTGCCGCAGACCGGCCTTCGCTTCTTCACCGTCTACGGCCCGTGGGGGCGCCCCGACATGGCGATGTGGCTCTTCACCCAGGCGATCTACGAAGGCCGGCCGATCGACGTCTTCGGCGAAGGCAACATGCGCCGCGATTTCACCTTCATCGACGATATCGTGACCGGCGTTGTCGCCTGCCACGACAATCCGCCGGCCGACGACGGCGAGGAGAAAGCGGGCGGCAGCCGCTCGCCGCACCGGCTTTACAATATCGGCAACCACCGCTCCGAAGAGCTGACGCACATGATCGATCTCATCGAGGACGCATGCGGCCGCAAGGCGGAGCGCCGCCTCCTCCCGATGCAGCCTGGCGACGTGCGCGACACCTATGCCGACATCTCCGCCATCCAGCGCGACCTCGGCTTCGAGCCGACCACCAGCATCGACGTCGGCGTGCCCCGCTTCGTGGAGTGGTACCGCGACTATCACGGGCTCTGAGCGCGCCGCACCGCCGGCGTGACGCGATGCAGGACTTCTGATATTCTCTCCAGCGGAGCCAACGGGGGGAGGCTACGATGAGCGCATGGGAGTTACGTGTCGAGCGGCTCGGCTTTCACAAGTCCGGCGGGAAGACGAGAACCTACAGCCGCTATGCCGTCTTGAAGGACGGAACGGCGGACCCCAGCCTCTCCGGCTTCATGTGCGAGAGCCCGGGTCCGGGGGACAACAGCCGCGCCAATAACGGCAAGCGCATCGAGCCGGGCACCTATCCCTTGTGGACCCAGTTCGGCGCCTACCGATCCATCGGCTATGCCACCGGCCGGGTTGCCGGAGAGGCGCCGATGCCCGGCATCGCCCTCCGCGGCACGAACCGGCGGATCGGTATCCTGATCCACCCGGCGCACCCACCAAAATTGTTCCTGTCGAGCACCGGCTGCCTTAACCCGACCGGCGCGCTCGGGCCCGATACGCCGATGGACTTTTTCGACTCGCGGCGCCGGACGATCGCGCTCATCGAGAGCCTCAGGGAGCACGCCCCGCGCGCCTTCGCACATGAGGTGATGACTCGCATCGGCACCGCAACGATGACGGTGATCGGGAACGACGTGCCGCAGATCACCGCCTCGGCAGTGGCCGCTGTATTCAATGCCGCCGCAGAGCCACGCTCCCTGCCGATTTCCAAATCGGCTGCGCTGCAGGCGACCGACTGGCTGATGCAGAATTTCGAAGGCAAGCTGCGCGCCGCGGTCGCGGGCAAGTCCTACGGCCTCAAGCATCTATGCGCGATCGTCTGCCAGGAGACCGCGTACAAGTGGGTGCCGTGGATCGGGCAGCACAGCGCCGATACGATCGTCGAGCGCGCCGTCTACGATGCCAGCGGTGACTATCCGGGTGCGCCGCGCAGTGCGTTTCCGGCGAACACCGACGCATTCCGGCGGCGCTACGGCCCGGAATTCACGAACATGCTCATCGAGGAGGCGAACAAGACGAGGCGGCTTCAGCGCTACGGCGACAAGCCGTGGGTCTACAAGGGATACGGCCTGTTCCAGTACGACCTGCAGCACGTGGGGGTCGACGAAGGCTTTTTCCGCGAGCGCTTATGGTATGATTTCGACGTCTGCCTGGCCAGGGCCACGGGAGAGCTGGACCGCAAGCTCGCGAACCAGGGCGGAAATCTCTGGGAAGCGATCCGCGCCTATAACGGGTCAGGCCCGCGTGCCCGGGCCTACCGCGACAACGTCAGGCTGTTCGCCGCCTATTGCGCCGAGATCACCGGCGACTGAGGCGCCGCCGGGCTCTTAGAGCGTCCAGCGCCTGATGCCGGGGAGTTCGCGGTCGCGGTAAACGTTCTTCAGGTCGGCGAGCAGGCCGTCTTCGGCGACGAGGCCGGCGAGTGTGTCGTCGGGGAGCGCCCTGTAATCCTCGTGGGCCACGGCCACGACGACGATGTCGTAGGTGCCGGAGAGGGCGTCCTGAGATAGCTCCAGCCCGTATTCGTGCCTGGCTTCCGCGGGATCGCTGAGCGGATCGTGCACCGTCACCTGATGGCCGAGCGCGGAGAGGCGGCGGATGACGTCGATCACCTTGGTGTTCCTGAGGTCCGGCACGTTCTCCTTGAACGTGAAGCCCATGATCAAGGCCGTGCCCGGCCCGTCGCGCCGGGCATGGACCTGGTCGGCGACCCAGGCGCCCATGCCGTCGTTGATCGAACGGCCGGCGAGGATGACGTTGGGATCGAGGCCGATCTGCTGGGCGCGGTAGCTCAGATAATAAGGATCGACGCCGATGCAGTGCCCGCCGACGAGGCCCGGCTGGAAGGGCAGGAAGTTCCACTTGGTGCCCGCGGCGTCGAGCACGTCCCAGATCGAGATGTTGAGCTTGGAGAAGATCTGGGTGATCTCGTTCATGAAGGCGATGTTGATGTCGCGCTGGGCGTTCTCGATCACCTTGGCGGCCTCGGCGGCCTTGATCGACGCGGCGCGGAAGGTGCCGGCGCTGGTCACCTTGCCGTAGACGTCGGCGAGGAGCTGCGTGACCTCGTCATTCTCGCCGGCGATCACCTTCACGATCCGGTCCACCGTATGCTCGCGGTCGCCTGGATTGATCCGCTCCGGGCTGTAGCCGAGGAAGAAGCCCTCCCCGCGCTTCAGGCCCGAATGCTCCTCGAGGAGCGGCCCGCAAATATCCTCAGTGACGCCGGGATAGACGGTGCTTTCGTAGACGATCACCGGCCCTCGCGCGCCGTCGAGCATCGCCGCCACCGCTTTGGTCGCGCCGATGACGGGGCCGAGGTCCGGCTCGCACTTGTCGTCCACGGGCGTGGGCACGGTGACGATGTACATGTCGGCGCCGTGCGCGTCCGCGCCGCTCGCGGTCAACGCGAGGGAGGAACCGAGCAAAGCGGCTTCGTCCACTTCGCGGGTGCGGTCGTGGCCGCGCTTCAGCTCCGCGACCCGGCCCGCGTCGATGTCGAGGCCGGTGACGCGGAAGCTCCTTGCGAGCGCCACGGCGAGGGGCAGGCCGACATAGCCGAGCCCGATCACGACGATGTGCAGGTCGGCTGAGGCTTTCATCTCTTTGGGCTCGCGGAATCGTGGAATGGAGGTCCGGGGCGGTTACGGCCGCCGGCCGGTTTCCTCAGGCGCAGCGGCGCTCCAAAGTCAATCCCGCCCGCCCTCGCCGCCCGCCGGCTCGGCGTCGCCCGAGTCGCGGCTGCGGCCGCGCCGCCGCTCTTCACGCTCCGGGCGCTCCGGCCGCGGCTCCTTCAGGATCCGCGCGTCCGGACGGGCGGCGAGCCAGGCCCGGTTGGCGCGAATCAGCGACTCGGTCCACCCGGTCGGCCGCCGCGTCAGGTTGCGCGGCACGTCCGCCTGCATGCCGAGCGTCGCGGCGATGTCGGCGATGAAGTGCACGCAGTTGCGCCGGGCGAGGCTGTAGGAAGGCTGGCGCGCCTCCCGCCAGCGCGTGACCGTTTCCATCACCTTGTCATATTCGGCATCGGTGAGCGTCAGCGAGAAATGGGCCTCGCTGTCGCGCACATAGCCCGCGTTCACGGCTTCGACCTTGCCGCGCACGGAGCCGAAGAGAATCGCCGGGGACACAGCTGTTGCAGTAAAGCCATAGTTGGTGTCGATTCTCTCCCCGCCGCGATCCGGGGTGCCCTGGAGGACCACGAATCCGTGCGGGAACTGGCTCCCGAACTCGCGCGAATAGAAGGTCATCTCGACTGCGGCGGGCGCGGCCGCCGGTGCGAGGAACGCAAGGGCCGCGGCGGCAAGCGCCGCCCAGGACCGAAGGAAACGCCGATCGAACATGTGCCGCTCCACCTCAAAAATGGCCGCAAAGCGTTGAAAACAGAGCATTTACGCTCCCGCAGCCTTCTCCCAACGACGCTTCGCGCGTTCCGCGCCCCGGCGCAAGCGCTTTGCCATTGAAAGCGCTGAACTTTTCGCGTCGCGCCGCGTTCGTGCGGTTCAGACTTCGTAAAAGGTGGTTTGGCTAAACGGAGGCTGTGAGCCTGTCGTGGAAGGCAATTCCGGACTGGACAGTCCGGGGCGCCTTCGATATCAGGATCGAGAAATCACAACCAGACGTGTTGTTTTCGAAGGGAGAAGCTGACGTGGTTTTCAATAAAGTTATCACTGCGGCCGCGACGGTCGCATTGATGGCGGCGCCGACGGTGGCCGCCGCTCAATCCGCACCGATCGAGCCGGCGAGCGAGTCCGTTGAGGGCAGCGAGCTGCGCGGCGGTTTCATCATTCCGCTGATCGCGATCGTCGCGATCATCCTCGGCATTCTCGCCGCGACGCACAACGACGGCGATCCGCCCGAGAGCCCGTAAAAGGGTACGGCCTTAAAAGGCTGTAAGCTAAGAATTTTTGGCCGGGTGGGATTCGTTCTCACCCGGCCATTTTCTGTGTTCGCTTCGCCGGTGCGGGTGGCGGTGTAATCGCCATCCCCGCGAAAGCGGGATTCCAAGCTGCGCCGGAGCGAGCTTCTTTGCCGGAAAATCGTTGCCCGCTCAGGGAGCAAACGCACGTCCGCGAATCGGTTTGGTTGCCATTCAGGGCGCCATGTCCAACATGCGGACGATGACGCCACGCATCCTCTTCCTCGCCGCCGCGGCGATGGTCCCGCTTTCGAGCCTGGGGGCACAAGGCCCTTCACCCGCCTCCACGCCTGTGTCCGCAGCGTCGGCACCCGGCAGTTTCCTGCGCGCGCCCGATCACCGAATCGCCGCCATCGTCTACCGGCTCGGGCTCGGCGGGCGGGCGCATTGCCCTTCCGCCTTTCCGCTTACCGGGATCGCCTTTCATCATCTCGCCGATTACCGGCCAGAGGACCGGGCCGAAGCGATCGCGCGCTACGGGCTCGACCGGGGGCCGGGAATCCTGTCCGTGATCGAGGGGAGCCCGGCGGCGGCGGCCCTGCTCCAGGCGGGCGACGTCATAGTCTCGGTCAACGGCAATGCCTTCCCTCCCCCGGCGCAGATTGCCGGCCAGCGCAGGGTGCGCGACCGGCGCGCGATGATTCGCGCCGCGGAGGAGTTGTTCGAAGATCATCTGCGCCGCGGACCGGCGACGCTCGAGGTCGCGCGCGGCGCCCATACCCGCACGGTAAAGCTAAGCCCCGTCTCCGGCTGCCCGGCGCGTGGGCGGCTGGCGCGGTCCGGCCAGGACAGCGCGTTTGCCGATGGGCGCTACGCCATCATGACGACGGATTTCCTCGATTTCTTCCGAAGCGATGACGAACTGGCCGTCGCCCTCGCCCACGAGCTCGCCCACAACATCCTCGGCCACCCGCAGCAGCTTCGCGAGAAAGGGGTGCCGAACTCCTTTCTCCGCCATCTCGGCCGCAATGCGCGCCTCGTCCGGGCGACCGAAGTGGAGGCGGACAAGCTTTCGGTGCGGCTGCTCCACGGCGCCGGCTACGATCTCGACTCGGTCCTGCCCTTCTGGCGGCGGCTGCTCGGCCGGCTCGATTCGCGGCTGATGGTGGTGAGCGCCCACCCCGGCATGGCGGCGCGCGAGCGCTACCTCAGCGCGGAGATCGCCGCGATTCGCGGCGCGGCGCCCGCGCGCTGAGGCCATGCTCGAAGCTACGGTCTTTCTTCTGGCGGTCCTCTCGGGAGCCACAGCCTACCGGCTCGGGCGCAGCCGCAAGACCGGCGCGCCGGCGCATCCCGGGCTGATCCGCGCCGGGACCTTGCTCGCTTATGCCTGGCTGGCGCTGTCGGCTTTGCTCTTCGCCTGGGCAGCGGTGCGCATCCTCGCCTGAAGAGCGGTGCGCGCGAGGGCGACGAGGCTGAGCACCGCCGCTAGTGCCGCCGTGTCGGCGACCCAGTCGATCCAGTCTCCGTCGCGGTGGAGGCTCGGCACGGTCTGCACGATCTCGATCAGCGCGCCGAAGGCCGAGAGGAGGAGCCCGATCCTAACGAGCGGCGCGGCGCGGTAGGCGAGGGGCGCGAGGAGCGCGAGCACGCTGAAGGCGGTGACGTGGAGGATCTTGTCGGACGGGCTGCCGGGAATGTTCGGCGGGTGCGGCAGGACCGCCATGACGAAGGCGAAGAGGAGAGCCGCCCAGAAGGCGAGGCGCAGCAGGAGCGTCATGCGTGCCTTATTCGGCGGCGATAGCGGCGGCGTCCAGCGCGTTCGAGCGGCGGCGAAGATCGGAGACGCAGCGCGCGGCGGTGCGGCCGTCCCAAAGCTGGGGTCGGCGGCGGTTAGAGGCAGGTTCGCGAAGGGCGTGGCGAAGCGCATCGGGCAGGGTTTCCGCGCAAACGAGGCGATTGGTGCCCTCGGTGATGGTGATCGGCCGCTCGGTGTTGCGGCGAAGCGTCAGGCAGGGGATGCCGAGATAGGTCGTCTCTTCCTGGACGCCGCCCGAATCGGTGATCGCCGCGGCGGCGCCGGTGACGAGGCTCATGAACTCGACATAGGAGAGCGGATCGACGAGCCGGACGCCGGCCTCGGCGAGGCGGGCGTCGAGCGCCGTCTCGGCGAGGCGGGCGCGGGTGCGCGGATGGACGGGGAAGACGAGGGGGAGGCGCGCCTGCACCCTGGCGAGCGCGGCCACGAGGCGGGCGAGCTCGTACGGGTCGTCGACGTTGGACGGGCGGTGGAGCGTGACGACGCCGTAGCCGCCGCGCTCCAGGCCGAGCTTCTCCGCCACGCCCGCCGCTTCGATGGCTGGGCGGACGAGCTCGAAGCTGTCGATCATGATGTTGCCGACATGGCTGATCCGGTCGGGATCGACGCCTTCCGAAATGAGGTTCGTGTCGGCGTCGGGCGAGGGCGTCCAGAGCACGTCGGCGAGAACGTCGGTGACGAGGCGGTTCACCTCCTCGGGCATTGCCTTGTCGCGGCTCCTGAGGCCGGCTTCGAGGTGGACGAGCGGAATGCATAGCTTGGCCGCGACCAATGCGCAGGCGGCGGTGGTGTTGACGTCGCCGACGACGACCAGCCAGTCCGGCCGCTCGGCGAGCGCGATCTTTTCATAGGCGACCATGACGCCGCCGGTCTGCTCGGCGTGAGAGCCGGAGCCGATGCCGAGATGGTGATCGGGCGCGGGGAGGCGCAGGTCGCTGAAAAAGGCGTCCGACATGTTGACGTCGTAATGCTGGCCGGAATGGATCAGCACCGGCGTGAAATCGGCGGCCGCGTGGAGGGCGTGCCAGAGCGGCGCCACCTTCATGAAGTTCGGCCGGGCGGCGGCGACGAGGTGGACGATCCGGGTCATGGCCCGAGCTGTAGCGTGGGGAGGTTACTTTCCCCTTTAGCGCCTCCCCGGAACGGGGAGGGGGGACCAGCCAAAGGCTGGTGGAGGGGGCCCGGAGTTCGTGCAGCTCGCTGCGCTCGCCCCCTCCACCGCCCTTCGTGCGGTCCCCCTCCCCGTTTCCGGGGAGGAGTTACAGCTTCGTTCGGAGGCTCCACAGCTCCGGGAAGGCACGCTTGGCGACGGTGGATTGGAGGTAGGCGACGCCCGAGGTGCCGCCGGTGCCGCGCTTGGCGCCGATGATTCGCTCGACGGTGAGGGCGTGCTTGTGGCGCCAGGTGGCGAGCGAATCGTCGAGGTCGACGAGCTTTTCGGCGAGCTGGTAAAGCGGCCAGCGCGATTCGTGGTTGCGGTAGACTTCCGCCCAGGCGTCCTCGACCGCTTCGCACGGCGCGTAGGGGAGGCTCCAGTCGCGCTCCGTCACGCTTTCGGGGAGCGCGAAGCCGGCGCGGGCGAGCGCGCGATTCGCCTCGTCCCAGAGACTCGGCTCGGCGAGGGCGGCGGCGAGGGCGCGGTGCGGCTCCGAACCCTCCTCGTGATAGGCGAGGAAGCCGCCTTCCTTCAAACCAAGGAGATATTCGACTTCGCGGAACTGGGCGGATTGGAAGCCGGACGAGCCGCCGAGGACGCCGCGGAACTGGACGTAGTCGGTCGGCGTCAGCGTCGCGAGCACGTCCCAGGAAAGGGTCATCACCGCCTGGATGCGGGACACGCGCGACAGGATCTTGTGCACTTCGACGAGGCGATCGGCGGCGATCAGGCGGCGGGCGAGCTTCAGCTCGCGCACCGTCTGCTTCAGCCACAGCTCCTTCGTTTGGTGGATGACGATGAAGAGCATCTCGTCGTGATGCTCGGAGATCGGGTGCTGGGCGGCGAGGACCGACTCAAGGGCCAGATACTGGCCGTAGGTCATCGATTTGGGATCGTCCGCATCCGCCATCGCAAGCCGCCTCAATTGTGGGTGGCGTAGACCGAGCGCTGGCCGCCGGGCGCGAAGGCGAAGACCTGGTAGCGCTGGCGCTGCTCGCCCGCTTCCATGCCGGGCGAACCGAGCGGCATGCCCGGAACGGCGAGGCCGCGAATGGCGCGGCTGCGGCTGGCGATCAGGCGCTGGATGTCGGCCGGAGGCACGTGGCCTTCGGTCAGATAGCCGTGAACGTCCGAGGTGTGGCAGGACCAGAGATCCTGCGGGATGCCGCGCGCGCGCTTCAATGCCTGCATGTCGGCGACCGGCACGATCCGGACCGGCTGGCGGAAATGCGCCTGCATGCGATCGGCCCAGGCGGTGCAGCAGCCGCAATTGGGGTCCTTCCACATGGTGATGCCGCGCGCCTGCGCGAGCGCCGGGCCGGGAAGCGCGAGGCAGGCCGCGGCGCCCGCCGCGCCGGCGAGAAAGGTCCGCCGATCGAGCAAATCCATCTTCATCTCCGAATCAGAGCCGTTCAGCCGTCGAGACTACGTCCGTCGCCCTTAACGCCGCCAATATGCGCATCAGATGCTGGACGTCGTGCACTTCGATGTCGAGGTGGAAGGTGTGGAAGCTCCCGTCGCGGCCGATCTGGTCCATCGAGACGATGTTGGCGCCGTGGCTCCCCATGATGCCGGCGATGACGGCGAGGCTGCCGGGCTCGTTCTTGATGACGATGCACAGGCGCGCCGTGCCGCCGTCCGTTTCGTCGCCCCAGGCGAGATCGACCCAATCGGCATCGACTCCGTCGGCGAGCTTGTCGCAGCCGATCGTGTGGACTTCGATCCCTTCGCCTTCGCGCCGCAGGCCGACGATCCGGTCGCCCGGGATCGGGTGGCAGCATTCGGCGAGCTGGAAGGCGACGCCGGGCGTCAGGCCCTTGATCGAGATGGCGCGGCGCTGGGGCGGCGGCTTGACCCCGTCCTTTCCGGTCGATCCCGGCATCAAAGCCTCCATGACCCGGACGTCGTCGATGCGTTTGAGCGCGATCGCTTCCATCAGTTCGTCGTCATTGTGGAGGTGGAGGCGGCGCAGCGCCTCGGCCATGGCTTCCCAGCCCAAAGGCGCGGGGAGGCGCTGGACGATCTCGTCGAAAATCTTGCGGCCGAGTGCCACCGTTTCCTCGCGCTCCTTGGATTTTACGAAGCGGCGGATCTTGGCGCGGGCCTTGCCGGTGACAACGTAGGACAGCCAGGCGGGCTGGGGGTGCTGGGCCTTGGAGACGAGGATCTCGACCTGGTCGCCATTGTCGAGCGGGGTCCGGAGCGGCATCACCCGGCCGTTGATCTTGGCGCCCACCGTCTGGTCGCCCAGATCGGTGTGGACGGCATAGGCGAAATCGACCGGAGTCGCACCCTTGGGGAGCTGGATCAGCTCGCCCTTGGGCGTGAAGGCGAAGATCCGGTCCTGGTACATCGCCATCCGGGTATGCTCGAGAAGCTCCTCGGGGCTGCCGGCATGTTCGAGGATTTCGACGAGGTCGTCGATCCAGGGATGCTGCGCTTCGGCGGCTTCCTTCCCTTCCTTGTACGCCCAGTGGGCGGCGAGGCCGTGCTCGGCCTTGGCGTGCATCTCCTTGGTGCGGATCTGGATTTCGATCCGCATCTGCTCGTCGTGGATGACGGTGGTGTGGATCGAGCTGTAGCCGTTCCTCTTGGGCGTCGAGATGAAGTCCTTGAAGCGGCCGGGCACCACCGACCAGCGCTGGTGGATCAGCCCCAGGGTTCGGTAGCATTCCTCGACCGAGCCGACGATCGCGCGAAAGGCCATGACGTCCGAGAGCTGCTCGAAGCTGACGTGGCGCTCGCCCATCTTGCGCCAGATCGAAAAGGGATGCTTCTCGCGCCCCTGGACCTGCGCCTCGACACCGTGGGCTTCGAGATGGGCCTTGAGGCCGCGGGCGATGCGCTCGATCAAGTCGCCTTCATTGCCGTGAAGCTGCTCGAGGCGCTTCGAGATGGAGGCATAGGCGTCCGGCTCCAGCTCCTTGAAGGCGAGCGACTGCATTTCGGTCATGAACTCGTACATGCCGATCCGCTCCGCAAGCGGCGCGTAGATCTCCATCGTCTCGCGGGCGATGCGGCGGCGCTTCTCCGGATTGGCGATGAAGTGGAGGGTGCGCATGTTGTGGAGTCGGTCGGCGAGCTTGACGAGGAGCACGCGGATGTCGTCCGACATGGCGAGGAGGAATTTGCGCAGATTCTCTGCCGCGCGCTGGCTTTCGCTCTGCGCTTCGATCCGGGACAGCTTGGTGACGCCGTCCACGAGCCGGGCGACGTTGGCGCCGAAATGCTTCTCGATCTCCTCGGGCGTCGCGACCGTATCCTCGATCGTGTCGTGGAGGATGGCGGTGACGATGGTCTCGTCGTCGAGGTGGAGATCGGTCAGGATGCCGGCCACTTCGATCGGGTGGCTGAAATAGGGATCGCCCGAGGCGCGGGTTTGCGTTCCGTGCTTCTGCATGGAGAAGACGTAGGCGCGGTTGATCATCGCCTCGTCCGCGTCCGGGTCGTACGACTTGACCCGCTCGATCAGTTCATACTGCCTGAGCACCGAACCACCATGTGGTGCGGCGCCCCCATGTTGCAATGCAAAAATTCCGAGTCGCGGCTTCAGCGGGCGCGGCGGTTGCAGTGTTCGAGGGCGGCGGCGTCGAAGGCGCGGCCGGCGGCGCTGAAGGCGGCGAGGGCGCCGACCTCGCGGACGAGGGCGGCGCAGACATGCTCGGCGCGGCTCGATCCGCGCGGCGCGGCGCAGCCGGAGGCGCCGCAGCGGAAGACGACATCCCGGGCGACGAGGCGCGCCTCTGACGGCGCGGCGAGCGGCTGGGCGTGAAAGTGGGCCGGGTTGGCGGCGGCGGGGGCTGCGACGAGGAGAAGGAAGGCGAGGCCGGATGTTGGCGAAAGGGCCGCGAAACGGGTCATTGAAAGCCTCCATGATTCGGTTGCGATGTGCAACTTATATGCTACACCAGTTGCGTTCTGCAACGGAAAAATCCATGGTGGCGCGGGCGAGGAATCGGTCTAGGCTAAGCCCATGGTGCAGCGGGAAAATCTGAAGTCGATCCTTGCAGAATGCGGCATCTCGGCGGCTTTGGAAGTGGTCGGCGAGCGCTGGTCGTTCCTGATCCTGCGCGGCGCGTTCAACGGTTTGCAGCATTTCGAGGAATTCCAGTCGACGCTGGGGATCGCGCGCAACATCCTTTCCAATCGGCTCGGGCGGCTGGTCGAGCATGAGATTTTGAAGCGGCAGGCGGATTCGGCCGACCGGCGCAAGATCGTCTACAAGCTCACCGACAAGGGGAAAGCGCTGCTGCCGGTTCTGATCGCGCTGAGGCAATGGGGCGAGCGCTGGGTCTCGGGAGTGCCGAGCAATCCGGTGCTGGTCGATACCCTTCACCGCATGCCGGTGGAGCAGATTGCGGTCCGTGCGTCCGATGGGCGACCGCTGCAGCTCGGCGACCTCGACTGGGTGGACGCATCGCAGCTTCCCGCTGGCGAAAAGGCGGCCTAGCTCCCCGGCTTCACGGCGAGCGGCAGGGTTTCGAAAAGGCCGGCATCCCCCGGCCGGCGCGCGCCTTCGATTTCGAGGATCCGGAACTTGGTTCGGGTGCCGCCCGGGGCGGAGAAGCCGCCGCCGCGGCCGCCGGACGCGAGCACGCGGTGGCAGGGGACGAGGATCGGGATCGGGTTGCGGCCAAGCGCGGCGCCGACGGCCTGGGCCGCGCCGGGCGACCCGATCTCTCGGGCGATGTCGCCGTAGGTGCGGACTTCGCCGAGCGGGATGCGCAGCGCCGCTTGCCAGACCTTGCGCTCGAGATCGGACGCGGCGGCGAGATCGAGCGGAACGGCTGAGATGTCGACCTTTTCGCCTTCGAGCATGCGCACCACGAGCGCGGCCGCTTCGGCGGCGAACGCGGGCGGCTCCGCTTCGGCGGCGCCGGGCCAGCGGCGCTCGATGCCGCGCCGGAGCGCCGGCTCGTCCTCGTCGGGGAGGGCGGCACCAACGACAAGGCCGCCGCGCCACAGGAGGGCGCAGCGGCCTATTGCCGTGTCGAAAAGGACGAAGCGGGGCGGCTTATTCGTAGTCGCCGCCGGTGTTGGTGTTGCGCGGTGGCGCGGCGGCGGTGAGGCGGAGCGCTTCGGCCGACTGAGAGAGCGAGCCGACTTCGTCCGGCGCGTCGTCGTCGTCCATCTGGACGCGCTGGAGCGAGGAGACGAGCGCTTCCTGGAGGAGCTTGGGCTTCACCGTCTCTTCGGCGATTTCGCGCAGCGCCACGACTGGGTTCTTGTCGCGGTCGCGATCGATGGTGAGTTCGGCGCCGCCCGACACCTGCCGCGCGCGCTGGGCGGCGAGCAGGACGAGGTCGAAACGGTTCGGAATCTTGTCGACGCAATCTTCGACGGTCACGCGCGCCATGGCTGGGCTCTCCGGAAATTCAGTGCTCTGGGCAAGCGCCGGCATCTACCCGCCGACCCCTTCACTGTCAATGTAAGCGCTTGTGTGGGGAAGTGAAGGATAGGGTTTGTTCACGCGGAGGCGCGGAGACGCGGAGGGGCTCAGCGGGGCGGCGAAGCCGCGCCTTTATGATCATCCTTGGTCGAGCTGGCGCTGCGCGCCGGGACAGACACAGCCCCCTCCGCGTCTCCGCGCCTCCGCGTGAACCAAACCCTTCCTGCAAGTGCAGGAAAATGTCAGCTCACACGCGCATCGGCATGAGGACGTAGAGGGCTGCCGCCTTGTCGTTTTCGCGGAGGAGGGTTGGGGCGGCGGGGTCGGCGAGGTGCATTTCCACGAAATCGCCTTCGATCTGGCCGAGGATGTCGAGGAGGTAGCGGGCGTTGAAGCCGATCTCGAGGCCGTCGGAGGCATAGTCGCCGGCGACTTCCTCGGCGGCGGTGCCGTTTTCGGGTGAGCTGACCGAGAGCGTCACCTTGTCGCGCTCCAGAGTCATCTTGACCGCGCGGGTCTTTTCGCTGGCGATGGTGGCGACGCGGTCGACGCCTTCCTCGAAGCTGCGCGGATCGATGCGAAGGAGCTTGTCGTTCGCGGTCGGGATGACTCGGCTGTAATCCGGGAAGGTGCCGTCGATCAGCTTGGAGGTCAGAATCGCATTGCCGAGGCCGAACCTCACCTTCGATTCGGAGAGCGAGACCGAGACGCTGCCGTCGACTTCGTCGAGGAGCTTGCGAAGCTCCGCGACGCACTTCCTGGGGATGATCACGTCCGGCATGCCTTCGGCGCCGGCCGGACGGGGCACGGTGACGCGCGCGAGGCGGTGGCCGTCGGTGGCGGCGGCTTTCAGGACCGGCTGGGCTTCGTCCGACACGTGTAGGAAGATGCCGTTCAGATAATAGCGCGTTTCTTCCGTGGAGATGGCGAAGCGCGTTTTGTCGATGATCTGGCGCAGCGTCGCCGCGGGAAGCTCGAAGCGGGTCGGGAGCTCGCCTTCCGCGATCACCGGGAAATCGTCGCGCGGGAGGGTCGAGAGGTTGAAGCGGGCGCGGCCGGCATTGACCTGCATCTTGCCGTCGGCGGCGGAAAGCTCGACCTGCGAGCCTTCCGGGAGCTTGCGCGCGATTTCGAACAGGGTGTGCGCCGCGACCGTGGTCGCGCCGGGCTGCTGCACCTGGGCTTCGATCGTGTCGTTGATCTGGAGATCGAGATCGGTCGCCATCAGGCGCAGCGAGCCGTCTTCGCGCGCCTCGAGGAGGACGTTGGAGAGGATGGGGATGGTGTTCCTGCGTTCCACCACCGAATGGACGTGGCCGAGGCTCCTCAGGAGCGTCGCCCGTTCGATCGTCGCCTTCATGCATTCCCCCGGAAAAACAGGTGTCTTTGGGCGGAAACACTAGAGCGGCGTTGGGCGGCGCGCTAGGGGGCGCCCGAAATTGCCCACATAAAAACGGGCCGCGCACGAAAAAGGGCCGAGGCGTTTTGCGCCCCGGCCCCTTCTTTCGTCAGGACGCCGCCTTAGAAGCGGAGGCCGAAGCCGCCGACGACCTGGTGGCGGTCGAAGCCCTGCTCGTAGTTCGAATAGCGATACTCGGCCTTGGCGAAGGCGTTGCGGCCGATGCCGATCTCGGCCCCGCCGCCGACGCGGACGCCGTCCAAGTTGCTGCTCTGGCCCTCGAACGGGTTGGCGCCGCCCGCGGTCGCCGGCGTGTAGTCGACGTCGATGCGGGCGTTGGTGTAGCCGACATGGGCGTAGAGGAGGGCGTTCGAGCCCGCGACGACGCCGACGCGGCCGCCGACCGTCAAGTCGCGGCCCGCCGAGACGCACAGCTCGTCGCCGGCGGCGAGCACGCTGGTGGTGCACTCGTCGATGTTCGACTTGGAGGCTTCGCCGCTCACGCCGAAGACGAGGTTGCCGGACTGGATGTCGTAGCCGGCGCCGACGCCGTAGACGATGCCGTCGCGGCCTTCGCCGTCGTCCTTGGTGGTTTCGTAGCCGACGATGCCTTCGACGCGGACGCCCGAGAAGCGGCCCGTGTCGGCGGCATCCTGGGCGAAGGCCGGGGTGGCGGCGGTGCCGGCGAGAAGGGCGGCGGCGAGGATAAGCTTACGCATACATGTGCTCCTTGATTAATGCGTTTCAAATCAGGACCCGCAACAACATGGTGCGCCGCACCAAAGTTGCATGAACCGCACCTAAACAGCGATTTTCGTTGCATTTTTGCCACAGAGGCAGGATCAGGCGGACGTGCTCCGCCGCTGCCTCCTCGCCCTCCTGTGCCTCAGTGCCGCCGCGACGCCGGCGCTGGCGCAGCGGCGGCCGCTTGGGACGTGGTTCTTCTGGGGCTCGTTCCAGGAGAATGAGCGCTGCTTCGCCGTCGCCGAGCCGCAAAGCGCCTCGGCGGACGAGGGGCAAAGGCCGTTCGCGTCCGTGGCGTGGTGGCCCGGGCGCGGGCTCGCCGGGCAGCTCCACGTCCGGCTGGGGCGGGAGAAGCGGGCGGGTTCCGCGGTGCTGCTGCGGATCGACGGGCGGACGTTCCAGCTCGTCTCGGGCGGGCGGGACGCGTGGGCGCCGGACGCGCGGGCCGACGCGGAGATCGTCGCGGCGATGCGCTCCGGGATCGACATGACGATCGAGACGCGGAGCGTGCGCGGACTTTCGATGCGCGACAGCTACCGGCTGCGCGGCGCGGCGACGGCGATCGACGCGGCGGCGATCGCCTGCAGGCGGCGGTGATTGGGCGCTTCTTCATCGCGCGGCACGGCGAGACCGTGTTCAATGCGGTGCGGCGCATGCAGGGCGAGGCTGAGCATACGCCGCTGACGCGTGCGGGCTTCGCGCAGGCGGAGGAGATCAGGGCGGCGCTGGCGGCGGCGCTTGGGACGAAGCCGGCGCTGGCGCTATGGGCGTCGCCCACGGGACGCGCTCTGCAGACGCTGGCGGTCGCCGCCGAGCATCTCGGGCTGGACTGGCACGCGGCGCGGACCGACGGGCGGCTGAATGAAATGGACATGGGCGACTGGGGCGGGCGCTTCTATGCGGAGATCGACGCCGAGACGGGCGGCTTTGTCGACCGGGCGGCGGGGCTGTTCACGCGCTGCCCGCCCGGCGGCGAATGGTATGACGCGATTGCGCTGCGGCTGCGCTCCTGGCTGGATGAGACGGCGGAGGAGCCCGGCGACCGGCTGATCGTGATGCACGGCATTTCGTCGCGGGTACTGCGCGGGATGCTGACCGGCGCGGCGGATCGGCCGGGATGCGGGGCGCCGGTCGCGGGGCCGCTGCCGCAGGGATCGGTGGTGTGCATCGAGGGCGGCGTGGAGACGGTGATCGGGCGCGGGAGCGGCGATCTCGGGGCAAGCGGCACGGCCTGAGCCGTCATTGCGAGGAGCGTAGCGACGAAGCAATCCAGTGGGAATTGGTGCGGGTCTCCGCCGCCCACTGGATTGCTTCGCTTCGCTCGCAATGACGTGGTTTGGGCCTCGGGCCGCCGGGCCTCCGGTCCCAGCTAGAAAAACGCCGCGGTTGCGCCTACATAGGACGTCTCATGACAGCATTGATGACGATCCCCGGTCACATCGACCCGGTACCCGTGCCGCGCCCCGACTTCGCGTCGGACGACGCGCGCGTCGACCTCGTCGGCCTTTCCAAGGCGCAGATCCGCGCAGCCCTCGCCGAAGCGGGCCTCGACGAGCGGCAGGCGAAGCTTCGCGCCAAGCAGATCTGGCACCAGATCTACAATCGCGGCGCGACGACCTTCGAAGCGATGAGCGACATCGCCAAGCCGCAGCGCGCCTGGTTCGCCGAGCGCTTCGTCGTCGGGCGGCCGGACGTCGTCGTGCAGCAGGTTTCGACCGACGGGACGAGGAAGTGGCTGCTCAAGACGCGCGACGGGCACGATTACGAGATGGTCTTCATTCCGGACGCGGACCGGGGGACGCTTTGCGTGTCGAGCCAGGTCGGCTGCACATTGAACTGCCGCTTCTGCCATACGGGGACGATGAAGCTGGTGCGCAACCTGCACCCTTCCGAGATCGTCGGGCAGGTGATGCTGGCGCGCGATGCATTGGGCGAATGGCCGAGCCAGCCGGAAGGCCGCATGCTTTCCAACATCGTCATGATGGGCATGGGCGAGCCGCTCTACAATTTCGACAATGTCCGCGACGCCTTGAAGATCGTGATGGACGGCGACGGTTTGGGCCTCTCGCGCCGCCGGATCACGCTCTCGACCTCGGGCGTGGTGCCGATGATGGCGCGGGCCGGGGAGGAGATCGGGGTGAACCTCGCCGTGTCGCTCCATGCCGTCACTAAGGAGATCCGCGACGAGATCGTGCCCTTGAACCGCAAATACGGGATCGAGGAGCTGCTCCAGGCCTGCGCGGACTATCCGGGCGCCAACAATGCCCGGCGCATCACGTTCGAATATGTGATGCTGAAGGACAAGAACGACAGTGACGAGCATGCGCGCGAGCTCGTCCGCCTGATCAAGCAGTACAAGCTCCCCGCCAAGGTGAACCTCATTCCGTTCAACCCGTGGCCGGGCGCGATCTACGAGTGCTCGGACCCGGACCGGGTGCAGCGCTTCTCGGACCTGGTCTACGAAGGCGGCATTTCGGCCCCGATTCGCCGGCCGCGGGGGCGGGACATCATGGCGGCGTGCGGGCAATTGAAGAGCGCCGCCGAGAAGAAGAGCCGCGCGGAGCTCGACCGGATCGCGGAAGAGAAGCAGGCGGCTTTGGCCTGAGAGTTGCGCCGGAGTATCGGCCAGGTCGTCTTCCCGGCGGAGGCCGGGATCTCAGGGGGTCAAGGGTACAGGCGGCTACGGAGCGCTGCACTTGCCCCGGTGCTTTTCACCCGCTGAGATCCCGGCCTTCGCCGGGATGACGTGTTTGGCTCGGGCTGCTTAATTCTTTCTCCCGGCTCAGTCTTCGATCACCACGGAAACTCGTTTTTCCCTGTTTTTACCTCCACTTGCCTCAATCGGGCTTGCCATTCTGCTTGCCCGCTCTAGGTTCGCCCGCTTGCGTTGAGTTGGGGTGGGCGGCATTTTGCAATCGCGATTGGCAGCGTTCTGGAGCCGGGTAGCTGGCGTCTTCCTGCTGGCGTGCGCAGTCTTCGCCGCGGCGCCGGCGCGCGCGCAGGTGCCCTCGGTGCTCGAGGAAATCTCGCTGGTGACGCAGGACGCCAACCAGGCGTCCTTCCTGTTCCGCTTCTCGCCCGCCGAGCCGCTCAATGCGGCGGTGAACAACAATCCCGTGCGGCCCGAGCTGGTGATGCGGGGTACGCTGCGCGCGCCCCGCGTGCTGCAGAGCCGGGGGTGGAACAGCCTGGTGCGGCGCATGGCGCTCGACACCGTCAGCGGCGATCTCGTCGCGCGGTTCGAAACGTCCCAGCCTTCGCGCGTCGCCGCCGCCCCGGCGGGCGACCGGGTGGTGCAGGTCACGATCACGCGAATCACCACGGAGGAAGCGGCGGGGACCCGGCCGCTGGGATCGGCGGGCGAAGTCGTCGTGCCGGCGAGCAACCTTCCCGCCTACACCGGCGGCAGCGGCATTCCGGGCTACACGCCGGGCGACAGCTACGAGCTGGTGCACCTGCGCTATGCGGACGTTTCGGAAGTGATCGGCCTCCTCGTGGAGGGCGAGACGATCCAGCCGAACAACGTCTTCATCCGCCGCGAGCCCGGCTTCGGCTCGCCCGCGTCGAGCAACCAGCCGAACTACACCAGCGCCCAGAACCAGGCGCAGCGCGAAAGCATTCCGCTCGGCCAGTCCTTCCCGGGCACCGGCCTCGGCGTCGATCGTCGCTTGAACGCCATCTGGGTAACCGGAACGCCCGAGCGGATCGCGCGGGTGAAGTCCCAGATCGAACTGATCGACGTTCCCGTCGATTCGGTGATCCTCGAAACGCAGTTCGTCGAGCTGACCGAGCAGGGCGTGCGCAACCTCGGCATCGACTTCAACAATGCCGCGGGCGCGCTCGGCTCGGGCGGCGCGGCGACGGGCGCCAACCTTCCGTTCGGGACCAACCCGACGTCGGTCCTCCTGTCGGGCGCGCTCCAGGCGGCGATCTACGCGCAGGTGCAGCGTGGTGAAGGGCGCATCGTTTCGCGTCCGCGAATCGCGGCGCAGAGCGGATCGACGGCCAAGATCATCACCGGCGACGCGCTGCCGATCCTGACCAACATCACGCTGTCGGGCGTCAACGGCGTGTCGCAGCAGGTCCAGTACGTGAACGTCGGCGTGACGCTGCAGATCGCGCCGCGGGTCAGCCCCGACGGCTTCGTCACGTCGCAGATCTACGGCGTTGTTTCGTCGGTCACCGGCTATTCGCAGGGCTATCCGACGATCAGCCAGCGCGAGGCGGAGACGTCCGCTTCGGTGCGCGACGGGGAGACCTTCGTGATCGGCGGCCTGACCCAGGAGAACTCGCTCTCCTCAAGGTCTCGCGTCCCGGGCATCGGCGACGTGCCAGTCGTCGGCAACTTGTTTCGCAACCGTCGCTCCACCCGCTCAAGAACCGAACTCTACATCGTCATCACCCCGCGCATCGTTCGTCACCGCCGCTTCGAACAAACTGCGGCCGAGACGGGCGCGGAAAATACGGAAAGCCCTGTTCAGCCGCAGTGACTATGCGACGAGCCGTGGAAAAATCAGCTAAGCCGTTCGTTATTAACCATTTTTGATTCGACAAGACGCGAACAGCCTCTAGTCTCCGTTTTCAGGCGAAGACAGCTTCGATCTTCGCTCAATAACAGGAGATCAAGGGGTGCTTAAACTTTCAGTACTTATCGCGTCCGGCGTTTCGCTGGCCGCTTTGGCGCAGCCGGCGCAGGCTCAGCGCGCGGGCGACAAGATTGCCGACAGCTACATTTGCGTGTTCGAACGCGGTTCGGTGTCCCGCGGCAACGCCCAGGCCGAAGCCAATCGGGCGGCGCAGGCCGTCGGCGCCGACGTCACGCACGTTTACAGCGTCGCCATCCAGGGCTTCGCGGCACGCATGAACGCCCAGGGCGCCGAGCGCATGCGCGCGGCCAATCCGAACATCGCTTATTGCGAGCAGGACCAGGTCGTCACCGCCGGCCCGGTCCAGGCCGCCGGCCAGCCGATCAGCGGCACGGCCGTCCAGCCCGCGCAGGAGACCCCCTGGGGCATCGCGCGCGTCGGCGGCGGCGCGGCCGGCACCTTCGCCACGGCGTGGGTAATCGATTCGGGCATCGAGCTCACGCACCCGGACTTGAACGTCGATACGGCGCGCAGCCGCAGCTTCATCCGCGACACCTCGCCCAACGATACGAACGGCCACGGCACGCACGTCGCGGGCACGATCGCGGCGCGCGACAATTCGATCGGCGTCATCGGCGTCGCTCCGGGGGCTCCGGTGGTCGCGGTCCGCGTGCTCGACCGCCGCGGCAGCGGCACGACTTCGGGCGTGATCGCCGGCGTCGACTATGTCGCGCAATATGGCCGTGCGGGCGACGTCGCCAACATGAGCCTCGGCGGCGGCGTTTCGACCTCGCTCGACACGGCGGTGATCAATGCAGCCGCGGGCGGAGTCCGCTTCGCGCTGGCTGCCGGCAACGAGAGCGACCACGCCAACAACCACTCGCCGGCACGCGCAAACGGCACCAACGTCTTCACCGTCTCGGCCTTCGCGGTCGGCGACAAGTGGGCGAGCTATTCGAACTTCGGCAACCCGCCGATCGAATATGCCGAGCCGGGCTCCGCGATCAAGTCGACCTGGCTTTCGGGCGGCTATAACACGATCAGCGGCACCTCGATGGCGACCCCGCACCTCGCGGGCCTGCTGCTCGCGGGCGCGGTTCGCGTCGGCGGCAACGTGATCGGCGATCCCGACGGCAACCCGGATCCGATCGGCGTCCGCTGATCCGAACCGGACGCTGAACGAAGGACGGAGCGGCTCGAAAGGCCGCTCCGTTTCCTTTTGCGCGCCTTGCGCGTTGCGCCGGCGGGAGGCCGGTGAGAGCGCGTTGAGCGAAGCGGAAGAGCAGACCTGTTTTCTATGCGGGCGGCCGCTGGGGCGGCGGACGGAGTGGCATCATCCGGTGCCCAAGAGCCGCGGCGGGCGCGAGACCGTGCCGGTGCATCCGATCTGTCACCGGGCGATCCATGCGGCTTTGTCGAACAAGGAGCTGGAGAAGGATTTCGCAACCGCGGGTGCGCTGAGGCGCCACGCGGAGGTGGGGAAGTTCGTGGCCTGGGTGAGGGACAAGGATCCTGATTTTCATGCGCCGACGAGGGGGAAGAAGCGTTAGCATCCTCCCTGTCGCCGAAGGCGATGGGGAGGGGGACCACCCGAAGGGTGGTGGAGGGGTAAATGGCGAGGCCTCGTCACCTACCCCTCCACCATGCTTCGCCCCGCGGCTGCTGCGCAGCCGGTTCCGGCTCTCGGCATGCCCCCGGCATGCCGACCCGCCTACACCCCCCTCCCCATGCTCCGCATGGGGAGGATTTTAGGCCTCCAGTTCGATGTCCCAGTAGAGGTAGTCGCGCCAGGTCTGGTGGAGGTAGTTGGGGGGGAAGCTGCGGCCGTTTTCCTGAAGGTGCCAGCTCGTCGGGCGGATGGGGCGGCGGTGGAGGTGCATGTGGGCCTGGAGCGGGGTGCGGCCGCCCTTGCGCAAATTGCAGGGCGCGCAGGCGGTGGTGACGTTTTCCCAGCTCGTCCGGCCGCCTTGGGCGCGGGGGACGACATGATCGAAGGTGAGCTCCTTCGGATCGCCGCAATATTGGCATTCGAACCGGTCCCGGAGGAACAGGTTGAAGCGGGTGAAGGCGGGATATTCGGAGGGGCGGACATATTGCCTGAGCGCGATCACCGAGGGGAGGTGCATGGCGCGGGTCGGGCTGTGGACTTCGCGCTCATAGGTGGCGACGATGTCGACCCGCTCCAGGAACACGGCCTTGACCGCCGTCTGCCACGGCCACAGGCTCAGCGGATAATAGCTGAGCGGAGTATAATCGGCATTGAGGACGAGCGCGGGACAGCTGTCTGGATGGCGGAGAATGTCGGGGTGGTACAAGCAAAGGCCTCCCGCTTCGTGGAGCCCAAGCTCCCGAAACGCCGCCCCTAAGCCCTGTCGCACCCAGAACGAGGGAGAGTGCGGCGCGCCCGGCCTCGTCTCCTGTTCCGCCACGCTAGATAGGCCGCGTGACGCCATGATGACACCATATGCTGTGAGTCTCGGTCAAGAGCCAAGTTGTTGGAGTGCCTCCGGATGAGCCGCGTCGTCACGCGATTCGCGCCTTCGCCGACAGGGCGGCTGCACGTCGGCCATGCTTATTCCGCACTCCTCGCGCATGATTATGCACGGGAGCGGGGCGGCGCGTTCCTGCTTAGGATCGAGGACATCGATCCGGGGCGGAGCCGGGCGGAGCATGTCGGCGGGATCGTCGAGGATCTGGCGTGGCTCGGGCTGAGCTGGGACGGGGAGATCGTATACCAGTCGGAGCGCCTGGGTCTGTATGCGGAGGCGCTCGAACGATTGAAGGCGCGGGCGCTGGTCTACCCTTGCTTCTGCACGCGCTCGGCCATCGCGGCGGAGATCGCCGCGAGCGCTTCCGCGCCGCATGGTGCGCCTTCGAGAACCTCACCGCCTTCCCCACCCACTCCGTTCGCCCTGAGCTTGTCGAAGGGCTGTTCTTCCCTTTCTCCCACGCCCGAAGAAAGGGCAGGGCTTCGACAGGCTCAGCCCGAACGGGTGGGGGTGGCGGTGCCTGTCCTCACCGGGCCGGATGGGCCCCTTTACCCCGGGACATGCCGCCGCCTCGATCCCCTCGATCGCGCGCGCAGGATGGCCACTGAGCCGCATGCCTGGCGGCTCGACATAAAGCAGGCGGCCGCTGCCGCGCCGCTCCTTTACTGGGAGGACGGGGACACCGAAGTGCATGCCGAGCCGGAGGCGTTCGGGGATGTCGTGCTGGCGAGGAAGGACGCGCCGGTTTCCTATCATCTGGCGGTCACGGTGGACGATGCGGCGCAGAGGGTGACGGACGTCATTCGCGGGCGCGACCTGTTCGCGGCGACGGACGTGCACCGGCTGCTCCAGGCTCTGCTTGGGCTGCCGACGCCGCATTACCGGCACCATCCGCTGCTCATCGGCGCGGACGGGCGGCGGCTCGCCAAGCGCAGCGGAGCGCCGAGCCTGGCCGAACTGCGCAGCGGCGGCGCCGATCCCCTCGCGCTTGTTTCGGCGCTGCGCATGGGCGAAATGCCGTGTAGATATTCAGCCGGCGCTTCCTAGATAGGGATCATGGACGTCCTCCTCATCATCCTCATCGTCGCCGCCGCGGGCGCGACCCTGTTCGTGCTCGTCAAGGGCGTGATCGGAATGGCGCAAGGCCGCGACGTTTCCGGCGCGCGCAGCCAGGACCTCATGCGCAAGCGCGTGCTCTTCCAGGGCGCCGCGATCCTGCTCGCCGTTTTGCTCCTCCTGATGATGCGCGGCGGCGGCTGACGATGGTGCGGCTGAACCGCATCTACACCAAGACCGGCGACGCGGGGGAGACGGGGCTTTCCGACGGGTCGCGCATTCCCAAGGACCATCCGCGCGCGCAGGCGATCGGCGACGTCGACGAGACCAACAGCGCGCTGGGCATCGCGCTTCTTCATGTGACGGACGCGCGGCTCGCGGCGATGCTGCGGGCGATCCAGAACGAATTGTTCGATCTCGGTGCCGATCTCGCGACCCCGGGCGAGGATTTCGCGCCGAGCGAAATGACGCTGCGCATCGTCCAGGACCAGATCGACCGGCTCGAGCGCGAGATCGATCTCATGAACGAGACGCTGGAGCCGCTGAGGAGCTTCATCCTTCCCGGGGCGGGCGCCGGGGCGGCCTATATCCACCTGGCCCGGGCGATTTCGCGGCGGGCGGAGCGGGCGGCGGTGGCTGCGGCGCGGGAGGTGGCGCTGAACCCGCTGGCGCTCATCTATCTGAACCGGCTTTCCGACCACCTCTTCGTCGCCGCGCGCGCGGCGGCGTTGCAGGCGGGCGGCGATATTCTCTGGGCGCCCGGCGCGACTCGGAGCCATTAACATCGATCAGCCGTTCGGGAGGGCGATGGCTACGAATCTGCGCCCCGAACCCGCTTTTGCCGAGCGCTTCCGCAGCGTCCGTGCGCTGAGCCTCGCCATCGCTGCGCCGCTTTCCGATGCCGACGCGACGATCCAGCCGATGGCGGATGCCTCACCGGCCAAATGGCACCTCGCACACACGACCTGGTTCCTGGAGGCATTCGTGCTTCGCGATCACGTGCCGGGCCACCGGCCCTATGACGAACGCTGGGCCTATCTCTTCAATTCCTATTACGAGGGCGAAGGCGAGCGGCACGCGCGGGACCAGCGTGGGATGCTGAGCCGGCCTTCGCTGGATGAGGTCCGGGCGTGGCGGGCGCATGTCGACGATGCGGTGGCGGGCGTGCTGCCGAACCTGCCGCCCGAGGCGCTGGCGCTGGTCGAGCTCGGGCTGAACCACGAGCAGCAGCATCAGGAGCTGATGCTGATGGACATGCTCGCCACCTTCGCCGCCAATCCGCTGCTCCCCGCCATGTTCGAGGCCGCGCCGCGCGGCGCTTCGGGCGCGGCGCGGGAGATGGGGTGGATCGAGGGTCGCGAGGGGATCGTGCAGATCGGCCACGAGGGCGACAACTTCGCCTTCGACAATGAAGGGCCGCGGCATCGGGTGTTCCTCCAGCGCCATGCGCTGGCGGACCGCACCGTCACAAACGGCGAGTGGCTGGGGTTCATCGAGGCAGGCGGTTACCGCGATCCAAGGCTGTGGCTTGCGGACGCCTGGGCGTGGGTGCGTGCGGAGGGAATCGAGGCGCCGCTCTACTGGCAGAGGCGGGATAGGGAGTGGCACCGCTTCGCTCCGGATGGCCTGGCGCCGGTCGACCCGGCAGAGCCGGTCTGCCACATCAGCTATTACGAAGCCGAAGCCTTCGCGAGATGGGCCGGCGCCCGCCTCCCGACGGAAGCCGAATGGGAATCCGCCGCCGCAGCGCATGACCCCCACGGCGGCAACCAGCTCGACGAAGCCCTCGCGCCCCGCCCCAGGAAAGCGCCGCCGGCCGCTGCCGGCTTCTTTGGGGATGTCTGGGAATGGATGGGGAGCGCGTACCTTCCTTATCCGGGCTTCGCGGCGCCGGAGGGGACGGTCGGCGAATATAACGGCAAGTTCATGGTCTCGCAGATGGTGCTGCGGGGCGGCTCCTGCGCAACTCCGCGCGGTCACGTCCGGGCGAGCTATCGCAACTTCTTCTACCCCCACCAGCGCTGGATGTTTTCCGGCCTGCGCCTCGCAAGGAACGGCTGAACGTGAACGAGCAAACGACGACGTCGGTCGCCGCCGATCCCGCCTTCCGGGCGGACGTGCTGGCGGGGCTTTCGCAGCCGAACAAGGCGGTGCCGGCGCGCTGGCTCTACGACCGGCGTGGGTCCGAGCTGTTCGAGGAGATCACGCAGCTTCCCGAATATTATCCGACGCGGATCGATACGGCCTTGCTCGAGGCGCATTGCGGCGAGGTGGCGGCGATTGCCGGCGCCGGGAACGTCATCGTCGAGTTTGGCGCCGGATCGGTGATGAAGACGCCGATCCTGCTGCGCTGCGTCCAGCCGAGCGCCTACGTGCCGATCGACATCAGCGGTGCGTTCCTGCGCGAGTCGGTGGAGGCGATGCGGGGGGAGTTTCCGGACCTGCCCATCTACCCGGTGGAAGCGGACTTCATGCACCATCTGCCGCTGCCGCGGGAGATTGCGGGGGAGCCCAAGCTCGGATTCTTTCCGGGGTCCACGATCGGGAACATGATACCGAAGACGGCGGTCGATCTCCTCCGCGCGATGAAGAGCGCGCTCGGCGTCGGGGCGTATCTGCTGATCGGCATGGACCGCGCAAAGGGCGCGGACGTGCTGGTCCCGGCCTATGACGATGCGGCGGGGGTGACGACCGCGTTCAACCTCAATCTCCTCCACCGGATCAACGCCGAGCTGGAGGGCGACGTGCCGGTGGACGCGTTCCGGCACCGGGCGGTCTGGAACGAGCCGATGAGCCGGATCGAGATGCATCTGGAGGCGGTGCGGGACGTGGCGTTCACGGTCGCGGGGCGGTCCTTCTCGATGCAAGCTGGCGAGACGATCCACACGGAGAACAGCCACAAATACGGGCCGCGCGACGCCCGGCTGCTGCTCCGCGCGGCGGGCTGGAGTCCGGTCGCGGAGTGGACGGACGAGGGGGACAATTTCGCGCTGATCCTCGCCGAAGCGGAGGCGCCAAGGTTCGCGCCTTAGCTAAGGGGCCAGAGCCCACTCCCGTCATTGCGAGCGGAGCGAAGCAATCCAGCAGGCCTCTGTGCGGGTCGCAGACGTCCGCTGGATTGCTTCGTCGCTTCGCTCCTCGCAATGACGGGGGTGGGGTCTCTGACGCCCCTCCCCCCCGCACCCCTGCCATTGCCCCCTGCCACCCCCGTGGCTACATGCAGGCGAGACGCCGCCGCCGGAGCCCTTATGCTGATTGCCCTCGTCCAGATCCTGATCCTGCTGCTGACGGTGCTTTGGTGGATCATTTTTATCCAGATAATCATGAGCTGGCTGATCATCTTCAACGTGATCAATATGCAGAGCGACTTCGTGCGTGGGCTCCATCATGCGCTGGACCGGATCACCGAGCCGCTCTTTCGGCCGATCCGCCGCATTCTTCCCGATTTCGGCGGCATCGATTTCTCGCCGCTCGTCGTGCTCCTGATCATCGTCGCGATCGACCTCCTGCTCCAGGGGCTCGCGCGGGACCTGGTGCTCGCCGGCTATTGATGGCTGCGGAGCGGATCGACGGAAAGGCGTTTGCCGAGCGACTGAGGGCGCGAGTCGCCGCTGCCGTGCCGGCTTTCACCGCGCAGGCGGGGCGGAGGCCCGGGCTGGCGGTGGTGCTGGTCGGCGAGAATCCGGCGAGCCAGGTCTATGTCCGCTCCAAGAATACGGCGACGATCGAGGCCGGGATGGAGGGCTTCGAGCATCGCCTTTCCGCCGAGACGAGCGAAACGGAGCTGCTGGCGCTGGTCGGGGCGCTGAACTCGGACAATCGCGTGGATGGAATCCTGGTTCAGCTTCCGCTTCCGGGCGGAATCGACGAGCGCAAGGTGATCGAGGCGATCGATCCGGCGAAGGACGTGGACGGGTTCCACCCGATCAATGCCGGCCGTCTCGCGGTGGGCGAGGAGGCGCTGGCGCCGTGCACGCCGCTCGGCTGCCTGATGCTGCTCAAGGCGCGGCTCGGGGATCTTTCCGGGCTGGAGGCGGTGGTGATCGGCCGTTCGAACATCGTCGGGAAGCCGATGGCGCAGCTCCTCCTTCGCGAGAATTGCACGGTGACGCTGGCGCACAGCCGGACGCGGGACCTCCCCTCGGTCGTGCGGCGCGCCGACATCGTCGTGGCGGCGGTCGGGCGGGCGGAGATGGTGAAGGGCGACTGGCTGAAGCCGGGCGCGACCGTGATCGACGTCGGGATCAACCGGGTGCCGGCCGCGGAGGCGGGGAAGACGCGGCTCGTCGGCGATGTGGACTATGAGGGCGCGAGCGCCGTGGCGGGGGCGGTGACGCCGGTGCCGGGCGGGGTCGGGCCGATGACGATCGCGGTGCTGCTCAGGAACACGCTGGTCGCGGCGCATGCGCGGGCGGGATTCGCTCCGCCGGAGGGGCTGTGATGGGGGCCGCGCTCAACTCCTCCCCGGAACGGGGAGGACATTCGTGAACGAGCTTGGCGCTCTTTTCGTCTCGGCGTTCGTGACGCTTTTCGTGATCATCGATCCGCCGGGGTGCGCGCCGATCTTTGCGGGGCTGACGCGGGATTGTCCGCCGGACCAGCGGCGGGCGATGGCCGTGCGGTCGGTGACGATCGCGGCGGGGATCCTCGTCTTCTTCGCTTTGCTCGGCGAGGATCTGCTCGAAGTGCTCGGGATCGGGCTGCCGGCGTTCCGGATCGCGGGCGGGATCATGCTGTTCATGATCGCGCTCGACATGGTGTTCGAGAGGCGGACGGCGCGGCGCGAGAACCGGGCGCAGGAGGTGAGCGCCAGCCCCGAGCATGACGACGTTTCGGTGTTTCCGATGGGCATACCGATGATCGCCGGGCCGGGTTCGATCGCTTCGGTGATGCTGCTCGTCGGGCGGAGCGAAGGGCTTCAGGAAACGCTCGTCGTCTTCGCCGCGCTTGCTTCGGTGCTGGTTCTGACCTGCCTGTCGCTGCTCGCCGCGGGGCCGCTGATGCGGCTCCTCGGGCACAAGATGGAGGCGATGCTGACGCGTCTTCTCGGCGTGATCCTCGCGGCGCTGGCCGCGCAGTTCGTGATCGACGGGATCAATCTCGCGATCAGCGTTTGACGACGCGCCACATCCGGTAAGGCGAGTCCGCCGGGAGCGGCACGCGCTCCAGCCAGGCCGGGATCTCGTTGCGCATGAGCTGGCGGTAGAAGCCGTTCGGGGCCTCGACGGCGTAGACGGTCGATTCCGACAGATGCGGGCAGATCAGGACATAGTCGATCCGATAGCGGTCCACCGTCTCCAGCGCCCGCTCGGGCGTGCCGCGGAAGGCGAGCATGATGTCCAATATCTGCTGCGCGTTGCGGTGATAGGGGCCGGTGATCGCATTGTGGTGCGTCACCGTGATGAGGCGCGGGCCGAGATCGACGAAGGTCAGCACATTGCCCTTGGGCTGGCGGGCGATCGGGCGCAGCGCGGGCATGGTCGGGCAGCGGCGGTTGGCGCTTTCGACGAGCGGACGCGGCACGGCGGGCGGCTCGGGGATGAGGCGCAGCGCGTACATGGTGCCGTAGCCCGAGAAGAGCAGCACGGCGGCGGCGACGCCCGCGGCGGCGAGGGCGACGCTGCGCCGCGCGTAGAGCCATGAGAGGAGCAGCCAGGCGAGCGCCGTCGCGCCGGTCACCGAAAGGAGCTGGGCGGCGGGGCCGGCGCGGGTCTGCCAGGCGAGGAGGGCGGTCGCGAGCAGGCCGAGGAGGAAGAGGCCGGTCCAGACGAGGAGCCGGTCCGGACCGCGGCGGCTGCGCCAGTTCATGGCGAGATAGCCGATGAGGCCGAGGACGGGGAGCGTGCCGGTATTGGCGGCGGTCTTCCAGCCGTGGCGCCAGATCGGCATCGCTTCGCGCACGCGGCTCAGCCACAGGCGCTCCAGCTCCGGCGAGGATTGTTCGAGGCGGCCGAGGCAGTGCGGCCACATAAGTCCGAAGGCGGCGCCGACGGCGATGCCGCCCGCGGCGGCGGCGGCGAAGCGAACGAGGCGCTTTTCCGGCGACCAGGCGGCGAGCGCCACCGAGAGGGCGCCGGCGAGGATCATCGCCGAGAGCCAGACGGGAGACAGCGCGTCGCAGACGGCGGCGCGGTTCGCTTCCGAGGTGAAGAGGAGGTAGGAGAGCGCGCAGCCGCCGGCGAGGCTCGCGCCGTAGGCGAAGAGGCGGCGCGCCTCGTCGCGGTTCCAGATCCACATGAAGACGGCGACCGCACCGGCGACGGCGAGATAAAGCAGCATCTCGAGGCCGATGGTGAGCGACAGGGCCGTGGCAACGCCGAGCAGGGCGCCGCCGCGCGCGCGCTTGGGATCGCTGAGCGCCATGACGCAGAGCGCGACCATGGCGAGCTGCCAGCCGTGATGGTCGATCCGGAGCGGCATGAACATGTTGCGCACCGACGCGCCGCAAAGGAGCAAGGCGAGGGCGATTGGGTAAGCGTAAGGCGAGACCAGGCGCCGGGCGGTGACGGCGAGCGCCGTCATCACGACGGCGAGCGGGAGCATCGGGGCGAGCGTCACCGCCACGCGCTCCGCCGGGGCGCCGCCCATGAAGGGGGTGAGGAGGAGCTTGATGCCGGCAATGGGGAGGTCGACGAGGCGCGACCAGTGGATGTCGAGGCCCTGGGGCGCGCTCATCCGATATTGGCGCAGGTCGTACCAGCCCTGGCCTTCGAGGAGGGCGCGGACCTGCATCATGCGCATATTGTCGTCGGTGTCGCCGAGCGCGAACCAGTGAATGCCCCACCAGCGCTGCCAGACCATCCAGGCCGCGGCGCCGATCCAGAACAAAGCGGTGATGGTGCGCCAGCGTGTCTCGACGAGCGCGCCGAGCCGGTCCCCCGCCTTCTGCACCCCCGCAAACGCCACCCGCCGTCCCCGCTTTCCAAGCCTCGCCCAGCGCATTAGTCGGTCAGGGACAAAGAACAAGGGCGGGGCCGGGAGACCAGATGAAGCTTCTGAGGGACAACAGGGAACTGGTCGCGCAGGTGGTCCGCTTCGGGATGACCGGCGTGCTGCTGACCCTGCTCGTCGCCGGCGGCTACTGGATCGCGGCGGATGTCTTCGGCGTCGAGCCGATGCTGTCGATGACGCTGAACTATCTGGTGTTCACCGCCTTGGGCTACGTCCTCCACAGCCGGTTCAGCTTCAAGGGCCATGGCGACCGGGACAATCCCAGGGCGCGCACGATGCGCTTTTTCATCGTCAATTCGGCGGGCTTTCTCACCAACCAGTTCTTCGTCTGGCTGCTGGTCAAGCAGATGGAGGGGCCGGTCTGGTGGTCGGTCATCCCGATCGTGTTCGTGACGCCGCTCCTGACGTTTTCGCTCAACCGGCGGTGGGTGTTCGCCTGACCTTGTCCTCGGGCTCGCGCATCACGCGGTAGAGGCGGCTGCGGCCGTTCTGCCAGACCGGCTCGAGATCTTCGGCGAAGGCGGGATCGAAGCGCGGCGGATCGATCGTCCACACGTAATCGAAGGCGTCGCGCGGGAAGTGCGCCATCGCCTCGTTCATCGAGCGCCAGACTTCGCGGCCGCAGGGCCGCGGAGTCACGACCTGGGTCGGATCGCGCATGAAGGGCCAAGCCTTGCGGTAGCGGACGTCTAGGAGCTGGGCGCCGGCCATGGTCCACTGGTCGTTCGAAAAAGCGTGGCGGCGGACCATGGCGAGACCGGGGAGGTGGAGGAGGCGGCTCATGCCCCAGGGCTCGCGGCAGTTCCTCCCGATGAAGGAGACCATCCGGGCCCCGCGCGGGACATGCTCCAGCGCCGCGAGCTCGCGGTCGAAGCTGCGGTCGTAGAGGACCATGCTCGCGGTCGTCGCGCCGGTGCGGACGAGGACGAAGGCGAGCGAGGCGATGGCGAGGCCCTTCATGAACCTGGCGCCCGTGCCTTCGGGGAAGCGGATGGCGACGAGGCCGACGGCGAAGAGATAGGGGGCGAGGCGCATGTCGGCATAGGCCGAGCCGAAGACGATCCGCGGAAGGACGATGAAGACGATCGAGAGGAAGAGGGCGGAAGCCGCGAGGTTGCGCGAGAAGTGGATGCGGCGGCTCACCATCGCCCAGAAGATGACGAGGCAGCAGAGCGCGAGGGAGACGGTGTCGAACAGCTCCCACCGGTCGCGCAGCGCCGAACGCAGCCAATCGAGCTTGGCGTCGAAATTGAACCAGTCGCCGGTCTGGCCGCCCGATCCTTCGCTGCGCCAGAGCAGCATCAGGAGCATCGGCGGGGCGAGCGAAAGGCAGTGGAGCCCGGCGCGAAGGCCGGATTTGACGAGGCCCTGGCCGCGGTCGAACTGGCGGACGAGCTCGGCCGAGAATGCAAGGACGCCCAATGTCCCCCAGCCGAAGGCGTGGCAGATCCAGAGCAGGATCGAAAGCGGCACCATGATCGCGGCGCGCAGCGGCGTCTTCTGGAGGCGCGCCAGCCTCAGCCACAGGCCGAAGGCGAGGAAGGCGAGCGCCATTGAGAGCGCGTAGTTCACGAAGCCGAACAGGAAGGGGAAGTTGTAGGCGAAGGGGACGGCGAGCATCGCGGTCGGCGGAATGCGGCCGTGCACTTCGCGCGCGACCCAGAGGAAGCCGGCGACGGTCAATGCCGGGATGGTGACGACGATGAGCTTCACGGTGAGCTCGAGGCCGAGGATGGGCGCGAGCGGCATGACGAGGAGATCGATGCCGAGATTGCCGATGAGGCGCCATTCGAAGGTGTAGAAATCGCGAAGCGGTGGCTCGTGCCCATGAAGCTGCACGGCGTAGCGGCCCATGTGGCCGGGAAGATCGAGCAAGGGCGGCACGTCCGGCCAGAGCAGGGGGAGCGCCGAAAGCAGGATCAGGGCGGCCACGGCCCAGCGCCGCTCCCACCAGCGCAAGGCGGGAGACGCAGCGCCCGTCTCTGCCGCGCCTTCTGCGATCATGGGGGGAGCTTTGCCCCGCCGCCGCGCGGCGTTCAAGCGGCGCGGTGGGCGCGTGTCAGCGCGGCACTGTTTTTCGCGGCGTTACCGGGCAATGGTGGAGGTGGGGACGCGGCCGCGATGCGGGACACGTCATCCCGGCGGAGGCCGGGATCTCAGGGGGTGAAGGGCTGAGGGGGAGGTGCAGCGCTCCACTGGCGCCTGCACTCTTCACCCGCTGAGATCCCGGCCTTCGCCGGGATGACGTCTTTGGACCGCTACCCCGCCGCTTCGGCCAGCGCACCCGCCAGGTCGCGGCTGCGGAAAGGCTTTTGCAACACCGGGGCGCCGCGATAGCCGGGCTCGATGCCGTCGGCGCCGTAGCCGGTGGCGAAGAGATAGGGGATGCCGCGTTCGCGAAGGACGTCGGCGACGGGAAAGCTCGTTTCGCCGGCGAGGTTCACGTCGAGCATGGCGAGATCGAACTCGCCTTCGCGCGCGAGCTGGAGGGCGGGGGCGAGGCGGCTGGCGAGGCCGGCGACTTCATGGCCCATGGCCAGCAGCATGTCCTCGATGTTCATCGCGACCAGCATCTCGTCCTCGACGACGAGAATGCGCAGGCGCCTGTCAGGCAAGCGAGGGTTCCTTGGCGGTGAGGCCGGTAAGCCCCGCCTCGATCGTGCAGACGAGGCCCTCCGCGCCGAATTCAAGCGAGGCTTGGCCGCCAAGATCGGCGGCGAGCCCGCGCTCGATGAGACGCGAGCCGAAGCCGCGGCGCTCGGGCTGGACGACCACTGGGCCGCCGCGCTCGCGCCATTCGATGCGGAGCGTGCCGCCGACCGACGTCCAGGAGATGGCGACGGTTCCGCCTTCGGCCGACAGCGCACCGTATTTGGCGGCGTTGGTGCCGAGCTCGTGAAAGGCCAGCGCGAGCGCCAAAGCGGGCCGCGGGGCGAGGAGGACGTCGGGGCCCGACACTTCGAAGCGGCCCTGCTCGCCGGCGAGATATTCGGTGGCGTCGGCGACGACGCGGGCGAGGCTCGCGCCTTCCCAATTCTGGGCGGTGAGGAGGCTGTGGGCGCGGGACAAGGCGAGGAGGCGCGCTTCGAAGCGGCTGCGCGCCTCGGCGAGCGGGATTTCGCCCTTCAGCGTCTGGAAGGCGATCGCCTGGACCGTGGCGAGCGTGTTCTTCACGCGGTGGTTGAGCTCGTTGATGAGGAGGCGCTGGCGCTGCTCGGCCAAGGCGCGCTCGACCGCGTCCCAGGTGCGCTCGGCAACGTCGCGCGCCATCGCCGCTTCCGCCCGCTTCCAATAGCGAGGCTCCGGCTCGTGGACGTAGAGGAGGCCCTTCAGCATGCCGTCGCGCACCAGCGGGACGGTGATGAAGGCGCGCATGCCGATCTTTTCCCAAGCTTCGATCAGCTCCTGGCCGAGGAGGGGGAGGGCGCGGATGTCGGGGATCGCCATGGTCTCGCCGGTGTGGAGAAAGGCGAGCCCCTGCTCGCCGAGGACGTCGATGAGCGCGCGCTGCCCGCCCAGCGTCTCGGTGCGCGCGTCGCGGGTCCAGTCCGACCGGACCGAGACGGTGCCGCTCAGCTCGTCCACTTCGGCATAGCCGACCCGGCTGACGCCGAGATATCGGCCGAGGAGCTCGGTCGCCGCCTGCTTCACCTCTTCGGGATCGGTGACGCCGCGCAGGCGATCGGCGAGCGCGATCTGGAAGGACAGGCGCCGCTCGGCGAGCAAAGCCTTGGTGATCTCGATCGACTGGATGAAGATGCCGAGCACATTGCCGCCGGCGCCCGCGATCGGCGTCAGGCTGTAGTTCCAGTAGGTTTCGTCGACGACGGCGCCGCGGCGCATCGGCAGCATCTGCTCGTAGATCGAAACGCCCTCGCCGGTCGCCGCCACGTCTTCGAAGCTCGGGCGCACGAGGTCCCAGATGTCGGACCAGACCTCGGCCGCCGGCCGGCCGAGCGCGCCCGGGTGGCGCTCGCGAAGGACGGGCGCCCAGGCGTCGTTGTAGAGGATGCGGAAGTCCGGGCCCCAGTAAATGGCCGTCGGGATGGAAGCGCGCAGGCAAAGGTCGGCGGCGAAGCGGAGCTGCGCGGGCCAGCTTTCGCGGGGGCCGAGCGGCGTCCCCGCCCAATCGAAATCGGCGATCGCCTCGGCCATGCGCAGCGGCCGCTCCTGCGGCACGATCGGCGCATGCATGGCCATCGAGGCTTACTCTCCCATTGAGGCTGACACTGTAGCGAGCGGATCAAGCGCCAGAAAGCCTTGAAAAACAGTGACCAAAGAAAATCCGGTCAGCGCTTGAACCAGCGTTCCTGTGCGAAGAAGGCGACGACGGCGAGCGCGATGACGACGCAGACGCCGACGACGCCCCAGAAGGCCCAGGGCTCCTTGGCATAAGGAATGCCCTCGACGTTCATGCCGAGGAGACCGGTGATGAACGTGAGCGGCAGGAAGACGAAGGCGACGATGGAGATGAGCAAAGAGCGCTGGTCGAGCTGCTCGGCGCGAAGGTCCGTCAATTGCTCGTGGAGGAGGGCGGCGCGCTCGCGGACGGCTTCGAGCTCCTCGGTCATCCGGGCGAAGCGGTCCGAGGCTTCGCGGATGTGGAGCCGGTCCTCCTCCGAAAGCCAGTCGATGCGCAGGTCCGCAAGCTCGATCAGGGCGTCGCGATTGGGGGCGACGAAGCGGCGATAAGCGATGGCTTCCGAGCGCAGCTTGGCGATGGAGGTGCGCAGGCGGAAGAGATTGCCTTGGTCGAGCTCGCTTTCGCACCGGTCGAGGTCGTCACCCAATGCGGCGACCTGGGGATCGAGCTGGCGGCTGATCTCGCGGGCGTAAGCGGAGACGACATCGCCGGGATCGAGGATCTTGCCGGCGGAGGTCAGCCGGCAGACGGTGGCGGTGGCCGTCATGGTGCGGCGGCTCAGGGACGTGACCCGGTTGCGGCGGACCCACATGCGGATCGAGACGAGGCGGTCGGAGTCGCTGGGATCGACGTCGCCCGGCCCGCGCAGGTTGACGATCGCGCCGTCCTCGATCTGGTCGCAGCGCGGGCGCGTCTCGGTGGCGGTCAGGGCGTTGGCGGCGATGTCGGGAATGTCGTCGTGGCTCTTGAGGAAAGCGAGGTCGCCTTCGTCACGGCCTTCGAGATGGATCCAGAGCAGGCCCTCGCCGCGATAGTCCGCCGCCTCCCTGACGGTGAGACGGCTGACATTGCCGTCTTCGACGAGGAGGCCGCCTTCCATCAGAGCCGGGCGATGAAGGCCTGGACGGCGGGCGCGACGTCGGCCCGCTTCAGCGCCAGAGCGAGGTTGGCGATGACGAAGCCGGTCTTGTCGCCGCAATCGTGGCGCTCGCCTTCGAAGGTGACGCCGTGGAAGGGCTGGGTGCCGATCATCCGCGCCATGGCGTCGGTGAGCTGTATTTCGCCGCCCGCGCCTTTTTCCTGCGTGTCGAGGAGGCCCATGATGTCGGGCTGGAGGATGTAGCGGCCGACCACGGCGAGCGTCGAGGGCGCATCTTCGGGGCTCGGTTTTTCGACGAGGCCCTTCACTTCGGTGAGGCGGCCGTCCGCGGCGCCGGGGGTGATGATGCCGTAGCTCGCGGTGCGCTCGCGCGGCACGTCCTGGACGCAGACGATATTGCCGCCGCCCAGCGCATTATAAGCTCCCACCATCTGGGCCAAGCAACCGGTATCGCCGACCATGAGGTCGTCGGGCAGGAGCACGGCGAAGGGCTCGTCTCCCACGATATGCCGCGCGCACCAGACGGCATGGCCAAGGCCGAGTGGCTCCTGCTGGCGCACTGACTTCAGCGCACCGTGGGGCAGCCGTGTCATCTCGAGCGGCTGCAACGACTTGCCCCTGCCCTTCATCGTCGCTTCGAGCTCATACGCGACGTCGAAATGGTCCTCGAGCGCGCCCTTGCCGCGGCCGGTGACGAAGATGAACTCCTCGATCCCCGCTTCGCGCGCTTCGTCGACGGCGTACTGGATGAGCGGCCGATCGACGATCGTCAGCATTTCCTTCGGGATCGCCTTGGTCGCGGGAAGGAAGCGTGTGCCGAGACCGGCGACTGGGAAAACGGCCTTGCGAACGGGTTTCATCAAGTCTCCTGCGGCGGCAGCGACCGCGCGCTTGGTTGCGTTATTGCGGGGGGAGGTCGAAGCGGTCTTCCTCGCGCTCCTGGGAGCGGGTGAGGGCTTCGTCGACACGCGACGGGCGCGCGATGGGCGGGGGCGTGAGCAGCTCCTCGGTGGTGGGGGAGCGGGCCGCGGTTTCCGGCTGGACGGGGAGCGGCTGGCCGGGCTCGGGCTCCAGCGGGCCGCGCACGCCGCAGGCGGAGGCGAGGACGGCGAGGCCGGTCAGGAGAAGGGCGCGCTTCATTCGTTCATCCCCAAAGCCTTTTTCGCCGCTTCGACGCGCTTCTTCACGGCTTGCGGCGCCGTGCCGCCATAGCTGGTCCGGCTTCTTACCGAAGCCTCGACGCCGAGGACATCGAAAATCCGCCGGTCGATGCGGGCGTCGATGGCGGCGAGGTCTTCCAGCTTCAAGTCCCAGAGCTTGGCGCCGCGCTCGTCGGCGAGGCGGACGGCGCGGCCGGTGATGTGGTGCGCCTCGCGGAACGGGATGCCGGCTTCCCGGACCAGCCAGTCGGCGAGGTCCGTGGCGGTCGGGTGCCCGGCTTCCAGTGCGGCGCGCATCCGCTCCGCGTCGAACGTCAGCGTCTCGGTCATGCCGGTCATCGCCGCGAGTGAGAGGATGAGTAGGTCGTGCGCTTCGAAGACGGGCGGCTTATCGTCCTGCATGTCCTTGGAATAAGCGAGCGGCAGGCCCTTCATGGTCATGACGAGCGACGTCATCGCGCCGGCGATCCGGCCGGAATGGCCGCGCACCAGCTCGGCCGCGTCGGGGTTGCGCTTCTGCGGCATGATCGAGCTGCCGGTGGAATAAGCGTCGGGCAGGCGCACGAAGCCGTAGGGCTGGCTCGCCCAGATCACGATCTCCTCGGCGAGGCGGGACAAATGGAGCGCGCATTGCGTGGCCGCCATCAGATAATCGAGGGCGAAGTCGCGGTCGGAGACCGAGTCGATCGAATTGGCGGTGGCGCGGTCGAAGCCCATGGCGAGCGCGGTGGCTTCGCGGTCGACGGGGAAGCCGGTGCCGGCGAGGGCGGCGGCGCCCAATGGCGATTCGTTCATGCGCTTGCGCGCGTCCGCGAAGCGGGAGCGGTCGCGGCGCAGCATCTCGTAATAAGCCATGAGATGATGGCCCAGGGTGACCGGCTGGGCGACCTGGAGATGGGTGAAGCCCGGCATGAGCGTCGCTTCATGCTCCCCGGCGCGGGCGACGAGCGCGCGCTGCAGCGCTTCGATTCCGTCCAGCGCCTGGTCGATCGCTTCGCGGGTCCAGAGACGGAAGTCGGTCGCGACCTGGTCGTTGCGCGAGCGGGCGGTGTGGAGCCACCCGGCGGCCGGGCCGATCAGCTCGGCGAGGCGGTGCTCGACATGCATGTGGATGTCTTCGAGCGCCGCGTCCTCGGGGACGCCGTCGGCGCCATATTCGTCGGCGACGCGCTCCAGTCCCTCGCAGATCGCGTCGACGTCGTCGCCGCCGACGATCCCTTGTGCGCCCAGCATGGCGACATGGGCGCGGCTCGCTTCGATATCCTGGCGCCACATCCGCTTGTCGAAGGAGATGGAGGCATTTATCTCCCGCATCAGCGCCGAGGGACCTTCGGCGAACCGTCCGCCCCACATCTTGCTGGAGTTGCCGTTGCGGCCTGTAATCGCCTGTCTCCTCGGCCTCGTCGCCGCCCTCGCTACGGGCGCTTGCGATAGGCAAAAGGCCGCGCCGGAGCAAGGCGGCGGCGGGAGCGCGGCCAACGCCGCGGCGCCCGCTCCGGCGGCCGGCGCCCAGCGCTACCCGACCGGCCGGCTCGACCGCAGCAAGGCGGGGACGGCGGCGCCCGGCATCCAGTTCGAATATCCCGACGGCGAGCCCGCCACCTTCGCAGACTTCCGGGGCAAGCCCCTCCTGGTCAATCTATGGGCGACCTGGTGCGCGCCCTGCGTCGTCGAAATGCCCTCCATCGACCGGCTGGCCGCGCGCGAGGGCGAGCGCCTCCAGGTCCTGGCGCTGAGCGAAGGCGACGACCGCGCCAAGGTGACGGACTTCTTCGCCGCCCGCCGCTTCGCCGCCCTCGACCCGTATCGCGACGCCGACATGGCGATGATGACGGCGCTCAGGATCGACACGCTGCCGACCACCATCCTCTACGACGCGGAAGGCAGCGAGGTGTGGCGGATGACGGGAATGGCGGAATGGGACGGGGAGCGGGCGCTGCGGCTGATCGCGGAGGCGGAGCGGCGGTGACGCGCCGTCGGGATAGGCCGTACGAACTGCCGATACTCTTCACAAGCCGAGGGCTGCCGCGGGTGGTGCAGTGCGTAGACACCGCATCATCCCAGGCAGCCCCGGCATCGTCGAACAATTAGAGCGCAGCCTGCAGCGCGGTGATCGTCTTCGGATGAACGTAGGCGATCCACTCGCCGCCGACCTCGGTCCACTGGATCAGCTTGGCCTTCTTTTTTCCTGTGACGGTGCGCGCCCGTTTGGTCAGGCCACCGAACGCGCTCTTCAGGTCCGCTGCCGTCGCGTTGAACTCGTCGCGAATTGCCCGGTGGCTGATGCCGTCCGGATTGTCGACGAGCACCTGAAGCAACTCGCAGCTCTTGGCGCTGCAACCCGCGACAAAATCCACGCCTTGCTGCGTGGTAAGCTGGGCGACATCCGTCTCCCAATCATCGTCGTCAACGTTCACCGGAAAGAGCGCCATTGAAATTTCCGCGCGTGCCGTGTCCGACAGGTTCGCCAGAATTGTCTGCGACAGGTAAACACCAGATTCCATTTGCCTTCTCCCTTAGATGAGAAGGCACGTACGTCACACGAAAGGGATCGTCAACGGTTGAATCGGGAGTCTCGACCTTGAGATTCAGTCCCTCAGAAGCTCGTTGATGCTGGTCTTGGAGCGGGTACGGGCGTCGACGCGCTTGACGATGACGGCGCAGGAGAGGCTCGGGCCGCCGTCCTTCGCCGGGAGGGTGCCGGGGACGACGACGCTGTAGGCGGGGACTCGGCCCATGAAGACTTCGCCCGTGGCGCGGTCGACGATCCTGGTCGAGGCGCCGATGAAGACGCCCATCGAGAGGACGGCGCCCTGCTCGACGATCACGCCTTCGGCCACTTCCGAGCGGGCGCCGATGAAGCAATCGTCCTCGACGATGACCGGGCCGGCCTGGAGCGGCTCGAGGACGCCGCCGATGCCCGTACCGCCCGAAATGTGGACGTTGCGGCCGATCTGGGCGCAGCTCCCGACCGTCGCCCAGGTGTCGATCATGGTGCCTTCGCCCACGTACGCGCCGATGTTGACGAAGCTCGGCATCAGGACGGCGTTCTTCGCGACGAAGGCGCCGCGGCGGACGATGGCACCGGGGACGGCGCGGAAACCGGCGGCGGCGAATTCTTCCGTGCCCCAGGCGGCGAACTTGGAAGGCACCTTGTCCCACCAATGGGCGCCGCCGGGGCCGCCGGGGATGGGCGCCATCGGGGTCAGGCGGAAGGAAAGGAGGACCGCCTTTTTCAGCCACTGGTTGACGGTCCAGCCGCCGCTTTCGCCCTTTTCGGCCACGCGCGCTTCGCCCGTATCGAGGAGGCGAATCGCGCTTTCGACGGCTTCGCGCACGTCCGCGTCAGCCGCGCCGAGCGTGTCGCGGCGCTCCCAGGCGTCTTCGACGATGCGCTGGAGCTGTGCGGTCATGCTGCGTCCTCTTCCCTGGTGATGTCCTGGAGCCAGTGGCCGATATCGTCGGTGCGATAATCGATAAAGGCCGGATCGGCGTCCCGGCCCGCTTGCTCCGAACCGTTGTCGACCCAGACGGTGGTCATGCCGAGCGCCTTTGCTGGCTCCAGGTTGCGGGCCATGTCCTCGACGAAGAGGGCGCGGGCCGGATCGATCGCGTAGCGGGCGCACATGGCTTCGTAGGAGGAGGGGTGGGGCTTGGGCACGTAATCCATGGCGTGAATGTCGTGGAGCCCGTCGAAGGCGTTGGCGAGGCCGAGCCGTTCGAGGACCCGGCGGGCGTAATTCTCGCTCGCATTCGTGAAGACGAACTTGCGCCCAGACAGCCTGTCCAAAGCGGCGACGACTCGCTCGTCGGCGGCGATGCGGGCGAGATCGATGTCATGGACGAATTCGAGGAAATCCTGCGGGTCCGTCCCGTGGGCGCGCATCAGGCCGGCGAGCGTCGTCCCGTGCTCGTGGAAATAGCCCTTCTGCACGCGGCGCGCTTCGGCGGCGTCGCAGCCCAAAAGGCGCATGATGTACTCGCCCATGCGCTGGTCGATGAGGGCGAAGAGGTTTGCCGACGCCGGGTAGAGGCTGTTGTCCAGATCGAAGATCCAGGCGTCGATATGGCGAAAAGCGGGGCGCATGGCCGCTTCTTAGGGGGCCCCTCCTCTTCATCAAGCAGAAAGCTTGCACCGTCTAGGCAGGAGATGGAAAAAGCCAATATTTTTAGCAACTTGGCCGGAGAGGGATGATGATGATCCAGTCTCGACGCAGTGCGCTCGCGCTGACCGTGTGCGCGGCGGCGCTGGCCCTCGCCGGCTGCGGCGGCGGCAGCAGCAGCGGCGGCCCCGGCGTCCAGCCCATGCCGATCGCGCCGCCGGCGCCCCCTCCCGCGCCGCCCCCGCCGCCGCCACCGGCCCCCGGGCCCGCGGCGGCGCCGGCTCCCGCGATCAACTATAACGACGTCGAATATCGCCGCTCGAACGGGGCGACGAGTTCGGGCGCCATCACCGCCTGGGACGCGGGCGCGACGGGGCGCGGCATCAAGGTCGCCGTCATCGACAGCGGCATCAACCCGACCCTTGCCGAATTCGCCGGCCGAATCGATCCGGCGAGCGCGGACGTGAATGCCGGCACGAGCCGCGGCGTCACCGACACCGAAGGCCACGGCACGGCCGTCGCCGCGACCATCGCGGCGGCGCGCAACGGCACGGGCGCAATGGGCGTGGCGTTCGGCGCGACGATCCTGTCTTTCAATTCGAGCAATCCCGACAATTGCACCAAGGACGACGGCTGCAAGCACAGCGACAGCGCGATCGGCCGCGGCATCGATCTGGCGCGGCTGAACGGCGCCAGGATCGTCAACATCTCGCTCGGCGGCGACGGCGTCGGGAGCACCGTTCTCAACGCGGTGGCGCGCGCGGCGCAGGCGGGGATGGTGGTCGTCATCTCGGCCGGCAACGACAGCAAGGTGGACCCGGCCACGTTCGCCACGACTATCGCGGACCGGGCCGGCGGCGGCCACGTCATCATCGCGGGGTCGATCGGCACCGCGATCGGCGGCGACCCGGCCAACGGCACCGACCTTGGCACCATGTCGACCTTTTCGAACCGGGCCGGCGTCGGCGCTGCGCATTACCTGACGGCGCTCGGCTACCGGGTGCGGACCATCGACCAGAACGGGACCGGCTATCTTTATTCCGGCACCTCCTTTTCGGCGCCGGTGATCAGCGGTGCGGCGGCCCTCCTCGCCCAGGCATTCCCGAATTTGACCGGCCGCCAGATCGTCGAGCTCCTGCTCACGACCGGCGACGATCTCGGCGAGGCGGGCCGCGACACGACCTTCGGCAACGGCCGGCTCAACATCGCGCGCGCCATGTCGCCGCAGGGCCGGATCACCGCCGCGGGCACCGGCGTGCCGGTGTCGACCAGCTCCAACGGCCAGACCTCCGGCGCGACCGGCGACGCCGTGATGCGCGAGCCGATCGGCGCGGTGATCCTGGACGGCTATTCGCGCGCTTATGCGGTCGACCTTGCGAGGACGCTCAGCATCGCGACGCAGCAGGCGCCGCTCGCGCAGGGGCTGCGGGGCGACCTCAGCACCGGCTGGGCGCGTGCCGGCGCGACGGCCGTGGCGGTAACGGTGCGGCGCAACCTTTCGGGCCAGCCGCAAGTGGGCCTCGCCCTCGCCGGACTGAGCTTCGACGACTCGCGCCAGGCGCGGGCGATCGCCGGCATGGCGCTGTCCCGGATCACGCCGGACACCGCGGTCGCCTTCGGCTTTTCGGAAAGCGGGCGGACGCTGCAGCAGCGCCTCGCGGGGACGGGCGGACAAGCGTTCCTGGTCGCGCGCGATCCGCTGACCCGCGCCGGCTTCCAGGCGGACAGCGGCGCGAGCGCGGCCCTTCGCCACGATCTGGGGCCGGTCGCCGTCACGCTCTCGAGCGAGAATGGCGACGTCGTGACGGACCGGGACCCGCGCGCGCAGGAAGGCGCGGGCGCGGTCGTGCGCCCCGGCTATTCGATCAATGCCGTCTCGCTCGACCGGCGTTTCGGCAACGTCGCGCTCAGCCTCGGCGGCTCGCGGCTCGCGGAAGAGAGCACGACATTGGGCGGCCGCTTCTCCTTCGCGCCGGGCGCGACGACGACCTACTTCGCGGACGCCACGGCGACTTGGGAGAACGGTTCGGGCTGGGGCGCGCAGGCGAGCTACCGGCGCGGCTGGTCAATGCTTCCGGGCGGGAACGGCCTGGCGCGCGGCGGCACGATGCAGAGCGACGCCTTTGCGGTAGATGCATGGCGCGAGGGCGCCCTCACCCGCGGCGACCGGCTTGCCTTGCGCGTCATGCAGCCGCTGCGCGCGGCGGGAGGCGGGCATCTCCTCAACCTCCCGGTCAGCTACGATTATGCGACGCTGACGGCGGGCTACCAGCTTCGCCAGCTCAACCTCACGCCGTCGGGACGCGAGCTCGACTTCGAGGCGGCTTACGGCCTGCCCTTGTTCGGCGGCGCGGGCTGGCTCAGCGCCAACGCCTTTTTGAGGCGCCAGCCGGGCCATATCGAGGCGCTGGAAAGCGACCGCGGCGCCGCTTTGAGGCTCAACATCGGCTGGTGACGCCGCCGCCGCGCGGCGATTGAAAAGCCGAGCGGCGCCATGTACTTAATCCCCGGGGGCCGGCTTTCGCCGGCAAAGGGGGATCGTGCGTGACGCTGCCTGAAGCTTTGCCGCCGCTTGCCGGCCGCGCCGGCGCGGCGATCCGCGCTGCCTTTCTCGCCCTTCTGGCCGTGACCGCGCTGATGCTCGCGGCGGGGAGCTGGATGGCGGGGAAGGACTTCTTCGTCACCGTCCCCAACAACCTCGAGTTCGGCTTCGTGACGGGGAGCGGATCGCCCAACTTTCCCGACAGCGACCAGGTGCGCGTCTACACCGCGGCGAGCGAGGCGGCGCGGCGCTCCGGGCTTCGGCAGGACGACATCATCCTGTCGATCGACGGCCGCCCGGTCCCCGCGCGCGCCACCGAGCTGGAGGTGGGCGACATGATGGGCGCGGTCAGCGGCCCCACGGCGACCCTGGTGACGCGATCGAGCGACGGCACGATCCGGACGCACCGGCTGCCGCGCCAGGCCGACGCCTGGGCGACGCCCGTGGCGGGGACCGGCCTCACCGGCTGGCAGCGCAGCGCGCTCCTGTTCGGTGCCGACGAATTGCGGCTGTTCTTCCTGTTCGGCGCCGCGCTGCTTCTCTACCTGCGGCGGCCGCGCGATCCCGTCGCCTTGCTGTTCGCGGCCGCATTCCTGCTCTTCTGCCACCGGGCGGGTCCGGGCTTCTGGTTCTGGCACAGCCTCGGCATCGAGGCGGTCCGGCCCTGGCTCGGCGCGGGCTTCTACCTGTTCCTGATCGCGGGGCTGAACGCCTTTCCGGACGGGCGCTTCGGATCGCCGTGGACGCGGCTCACCGCCTTCGTCGCGCTGCCCGCCTTTCTCGCCTTGCTGATCGTCCAGGCGGCCGCCGCGCCCTTTCCTCCGGCGACCGCCACCGTCGCCCTGCTCGCCCTCCTTCTCCTTTCGGCCACGGGCCTGGTGCTGCGCTTCCGGCGGCTCGCGGCGGGGCCGGAGCGGCAGCAGATCAAGTGGGCGGTGACCGGCTTCGCCGCATTCGCGATCATCACCGCGGCCACGGCCTTGCCGGGGCTTCTCGGCTGGTTCTTCCTGTCGGGGCTCGGCGCGGCCGGGTTCGTCGCGGCGATCGCGCTCCAGACCGTGTCCGCTTTGGTGCTGCCGCTGGGGCTCATCGTCTCGCTGCTGCGGTACCGGCTCTACGATGCCGATGCCGCGATCAGCCGTTCGGCCGCCTACACATTCCTGACGCTCCTCCTCCTCGTCGGCTTCGCTGTGGCGAAGAAGGGAATGGAGCTGTTCGGGGAGCGCTATTTCGACGGGGCGGCGGGCGCGCTTTCGGGCGGGATCGCCGCGGCCGCCGCGGCGCTGATGATCACGCCGCTCCACAAGATGGTGACCGAATGGATGCAGCAGCGCTTCCAGAAGGCGCTGATCGCGATGCGCACCGGCCTTCCCGAGCTGGTCGGCGACCTGCGCGAAACGGCGCGGCTTCGCGAGCTTGCCGAAATCGCCGTGGAGCGGATCCGGACGGGCGTGCGCGCGACGCGCGCGGCGCTGGTGGTCGAGGGCGAAGTGCTCGTGACGCGGGGCGATGCCGCCGGCGCCACTGCGCTCGAGCTGCCGCTCAAGCGCGAGGACGGGAGCGCGTTCGGCGCCATCCTGCTGGGGCCGCGGCCGGACGGGAGCCTCTACGGCAAGGCGGAGCGGCAGGCGCTGGACGAAGTGGCCGGGCCGGTGGCGCGTGCGGTGCGGATCGTGCGCGAGCGCGAGGCGGCGGAAGAGGCGCGGGCGGCGGAAATGGCCGGGCTCAAGGCGCGGCTCGCGGCCCTTGAGGACAGGCTCGGCGAGGTGCCGCTCGCGGCCGAGTGAGGCTCAGGCGCAGTCGCCGAGCCTCCTGACCCTGGCGAGCAGCGCCGGATCGAGATCGGCGCCGGTGGAGGACGCTGATGTCCCCGGTCGTTTCCATGACGACGGCACGAACCTCGGCCAGGCTGCCGACGTTGGCGGCGCGCAGATTTTCGAGCACCTCCTCGCGCGTCACGCGAGTCTCGGCGAGCGCCGCTTCGATGAAGCGGCCGTCTTCCACCAGCAGGACGGGATCGTTGCCGACCAGCTCCCGCACGCGCCTGGAGCGGCGGCGGGCCGCGGCGAGCAGCCATTGAACCAGGAAGATGGCGGCAAGCGCGGCGAGCGCCTGCGCGAAGTCGGGCCACGCGTCGCGAGTCGCCGCCGTGGCGATCAGCGAACCGGTGGCGATGGTGGCGACGAAATCGAACGCGCTCATCTTGGAAAGCGAGCGAAGCCCGACCATCCGGATCATGACGATCGTCCAGGCGAGCGCGATGGCGGTGAGGACGAGGCCGCGGACCAGCGGACCCACGAGGCCGGGGAGCTCCAACATGGGGGGTGAACGAAGCGAAGCGCGCGGGTTTCCGGCGCATCGGCGGCGGCCTTGGGCTAATGGCTGCTCGACATCCGTAGAGAAGGAGGCGCGTGTGGCCGGCGGGACGAGCGAGCGGTGGCGGGAACTGGAGACGCTGGAGGAATGGCTCAGAACTCCGATGCTGGTGCTGAGCCTCGTCTGGCTCGGCATCGTCGTCGCGGAGCTTTCGGGGGCGGGCAACGATGTGCTGACCATCGTCGGGACGATCGTCTGGGTCGTCTTCATCGCCGAGTTCGCGGTACGCTTCGCGCTCGCGCCGGAGAAGAGGCCGTTCCTGCGAAGCAACTGGCTGACGGTGATCGCGCTCCTCGTCCCGGCGCTGCGCCTGTTCAGGGCGTTCGCCATCCTGAGGGCGGTGCGGGTGCTTCGCGGGGTGAGGCTGGTGCGGATCGTCGGCACGGCCAACCGGGCGATGAACGCGCTTCGATCGACCTTGCGGCGGCGGGGCTTCTTCTATGTGCTGAGCCTGACGATCGGCGTGCTGCTGCTCGGCGCGGCGGGGATGATGAGCTTCGAGCCGGCCGGGGAGGTGGAGGGCGGCTTCACCTCCTACGGCCACGCCTTGTGGTGGACGGGCATGCTGATCGCCAGCATCGGCACCGATTTCTGGCCGGCGACGCCCGAGGGGCGGGCGCTCTCGGCGCTGCTCGCCGTCTACGGGCTCGCCGTCTTCGGCTATATCGCGGCGACATTCGCGAGCTTCTTCATCGGGCGCGACGCCGCTTCGGAATCGGGCGAAGTGGCGGGGAGCGCGGAGGTGGCGGCGCTCCGAACCGAGATCGCGGCGCTGCGCGAGGCGCTCGCCGCGCCGCCTAGACCGTGAAGCTTTCGCCGCAGCCGCACATGCCCTTGGCATTGGGGTTTTCGAAGACGAAGCCGGCGGTGAAATCGTCTTCCTTCCAGTCCATCCGGCTGCCCAGCAGGTAGAGGACGGAAGCGGCGTCGACGTAGAAGGTGCCGCCGGGGGTGACGATCTTTTCGTCGAACGGCTTTTCCTCGGTGACGTAATCGACCGAGTAAGCGAGGCCCGAGCAGCCGCGGCGCGGGGTGGAGAGCTTGACTCCGACGGCGCCTTCGGGCGCGCGGGCCATGAGCGCGGCGATGCGGGCCTCGGCCCCGGGGGTGAGGATCAGCGCCGACGGACGGGCGCGGGATTTGGTTACGGTTTCGGTCATCGGCTTTACCTTTGTCTCCGTTCGTCCCGAGCAGCCGTCGAGCTTGTCGAGACGGCTGGTCGAGGGACAGGTCCGAGCGAGGTCCCTCGACACGGGCTCTCGATACGGCTTCGCCTACTCGATCCCTGCTCGGGACGAACGGTGGCCTTGTTCTTCCACTCTTCCACTTCACCCCGATCGAAGTACCACTTCGATCGGATCGTCATAGCATTCCCAGTTCGAGCTTGGCTTCGTCGGTCATCTTCTGGGGGTCCCAGGGCGGGTCCCAGACGAGCTCGACTTCGGCATGGCCGACGCCGGGGACCGAGCCGACGCGCAGCTCCACTTCGCCCGGCATCGATTCGGCGACGGGGCAATTGGGCGTCGTCAGGGTCATCTTGACGTAGGCGTGGCGCTCGGCGGTGATCTCGACGTCGTAGATGAGGCCGAGGTCGTAGATGTTGACCGGGATTTCCGGGTCGTAAATGTCCTTCAGCGCCTCGATCACCGCTTCGTAAAGGTCGCCGCCGGCTTCGATGGGCGCGGGCTCGGGGGCCTTGGCGGCGAGGAAGCCTTCGAGATAGTCGCGCTTGCGCTCGAAGGTTTCACGCGGCGCCTCATCAAGAGCGTCGTCCACGCGCGCCCTGGGCGGCTTGGGCACGTCGGCCACTTCCTCGACTTCGATCTTCCGTTCCTCGTTCATCCGAAGATCTTTCTCACTCTTTCGATGCCCTGGACCAGCGCTTCGATGTCGCGGCGGCCGTTATAGACGCCGAAGCTCGCCCGCGCCGTCGCGTCGACGCCGAGATGATGCATCAGCGGCTGGGCGCAATGGTGGCCGGCGCGGATCGCGACCCGGCTCTCGTCCAATATGGTGCCGATGTCGTGGGGATGCACCCCTTCCATCGCGAAGCTGACGATGCCGGCCGAGTCTTCCGGGCCGAAGAGGCGGATCGAGTTGACTGTCGAGAGGGCGGCCCTCGCTTCGTGGACGAGGGCGGCTTCGTGCGCGGCGATGGCTTGGAGGCCGATGCGCTCGACATAGCCGACGGCGGCTTCGAGGCCGAGGACTCCGACGATGTGGGGGGTTCCGGGCTCGAAGCGGCCCGGCGGGGGCGCGTAGGTGGTGCCTTCGAAGCTCACCCGGTCGATCATCGCGCCGCCGCCCTGCCAGGGGGGCATGGCGTCCAGGAGTTCGTAGCGGGCCCAGAGGACGCCGATGCCGGTGGGGCCGTAAAGCTTGTGGCCGGAGAAGACGTAGAAGTCGCAGCCGAGCGCGGCGACGTCGACGGGCATGCGCGGCACGGCCTGGCAGCCGTCGAGGAGGAGGAGCGCGCCGACCTTGTGGGCGAGCGCGGCGGCGCGAGCCGTGTCGAGGACGGAGCCGAGGACGTTCGAGACGTGGGCGAGGGCGACGATGCGGTGCCGCTCGGTGAGCATCGTCTCCATCGCGGCGAGATCGATGCGGCCGTCGGGGGTGAGCGGGGCGACGTCGATGATCGCGCCGGTGCGCTCGGCGATCATCTGCCAGGGGACGATGTTGGAATGATGCTCGAGGAGGGAGAGCATGATCCGGTCGCCGGCACGCAAGTTCGCGCCGCCCCAGCTTTGGGCGACGAGGTTGATCCCTTCGGTCGCGCCGCGCACGAAGACGACTTCGTTGGGAGAGGGCGCGCCGATGAAGCCGGCGACGCGGCGGCGCGCGGCTTCGAAGGCGAGGGTCATTTCGGACGAGCGCTGGTAGACGCCGCGGTGAACGGTTGCGTAGGTTTCGGAATAGCCGATGCGGATGGCGTCGATCACGGCCTGCGGCTTTTGCGCGGTGGCGGCGGTGTCGAGATAGGCCCAGCCGGTGGGGATGGCGGGGAAATCGGAGACGTGGTCGAGGGGGGATGTCTCCGCATTCCCTCTCCCGTTCAGGGAGAGGGGGGGACCCATTGCGTCAGCAATGGGGGGGTGAGGGCAAGGCGCTCTGCTATCCACGTGCCCTCACCCTCCCACCGCTTCGCGGCGGGCCCCTCCCTCTCCCTGAACGGGAGAGGGGTTTTCGTTGAGCCACGACCTTGCATCGGCCTGGAACGCATCGCGGACCGCTTCTTCGCCGACGCGCTCCACGGCGTCCGCGACGAAGGCCTGGGTCAGGAGCGCCTTCGCTTCCGGTTCGGGCACGCCGCGGCTGGCCATGTAGAAGAGGGCGCTGCGGTCGAGCTCGCCCACCGTCGCGCCGTGGGCGCATTTGACGTCGTCGGCGTAGATTTCGAGTTCGGGCTTGGCGTTGATCGTCGCGCCGCGGCTGAGGAGGAGGCCCTTGAGGCTCTGCTCGCCGTCGGTCTTCTGGGCGTGGCGGGCGACTTCGACGCGGGCGGCGACCGAGCAGATCGCGCGGTCGTCGGCGACGGAGCGCCAGATCTGGCGGGAGACGCCGCCGGGCTGCTCGTGGCGGAGGACCAGGTTGGCGTCGTGGCGCTGCGAGCCGCGGGCGAGGAGGGCGCCGCCGGCTTCGGCGAAGGCGTTCTCTCCGGCGAGGACGACCCGGGCGTCGAGGCGGGTGCCGGCGCCGCCTGCTGCGAGGGTGGTGAGGGTGAGGCTCGCGCCTTCGCCGACCGAGGCGCGGTCGGTGAGGCTGACGAACCCGCTTTCGGAAAGGATGCGGCGCGAGATCATCAGGCGGGCGCTTCGGAAGAGGCGGAGATTGGCGAGGCGGTTGGTCCAGCCGTGGCCGATGAAGGTTTCGACGACCGAGGCCTGGGCGTCCTCGTCGAGGACGATCTCGGAGGCGAGATGGTCGGCGGCGCCGGTCGAGACGTGGACGATCTGGACGAGGCCCTGCGGCGCGTGGCCGCTGCCCATGCGGAGGCGCCAACCATGGCGGCCGGTGAGCCTGGCGAGCGCGTGATCGCCGGGCTCGGCTTCGACGGCGCCGGTCTCGATCGTGCCGAGGTTCGATTGCTCGGCGACGAGCTTGCCGTCGACGAAGAGGAGGCGCGGGCCTTCATTGGCGCAGTCGATCCAGGGCAGCGCTTCGGGGACGGTTCCGGCGGGCTGGCGGGCGGCGATGTCCGGCAGGGCCGAAAGATCGCTCCAGCGCCAGGCTTCGTCGCGATTGGATGGGAGGGCGAGGGTCATCTTCCCTCTCCCATTTCGGGAGAGGGGGGGACCCATTGCGTCAGCAATGGGGGGGTGAGGGCACGGGCAGCGAGGGGAAAGCACAGGCCCTCACCCTCCCACGCGGCTGCGCCGCGCGGGATGAGGCGCCTGGTTCCTTCCGCCGGAAGGAACCTTCGCGGCGCCTCATTCCCTCTCCCGAAATGGGAGAGGGGCTTCATGTTGTCACCCCGCCGAAGATGAACGGAAGTTTCAGAAGGTTCGGCTTCATAGAAGCAGAAAAAACCGCTCACGCGGCGACCTCCGCATAGCCTTCGCGCTCGAGCTGGTGGGCGAGCTCGGGGCCGCCGGAGCGGACGATCCGGCCTTCCGCGAGGACGTGGACATGGTCCGGCTCGACGAGATCGAGCAGGCGCTGATAGTGGGTGATGAGGATCACGGCCTTGTCGGGGCGGCGCATGATCCGGTTGATGCCGTCGGCGACCACGCGCAGGGCATCGATATCGAGGCCGCTGTCCGTCTCGTCGAGGATGGCGAGGCGGGGATCGACGATGCCCATCTGGACCATCTCGTTGCGCTTCTTCTCGCCGCCCGAAAAGCCGACGTTCACGGCCCGCTTCATCATGTCCATCGAGACGCCGAGCGAGTCGCCCTGGGCACGGGCGAGGCGCAGGAAATCGCCCGCCGACATCTCCGCCTCGCCGCGCGCGCGGCGCTGGGCGTTCAATGCGGTGCGCAGGAACTGGACGTTGGAAACGCCGGGTATCTCGACCGGATATTGGAAGCCCAGGAACATGCCCGCCGCGGCCCGCTCGTGCGGGTCGAGGGCGAGCAGGTCGACCACTCCTTCGTCACCCCGGACTTGATCCGGGGTCCCGCTGCCTTCCTCCGCCGCTGAC
>DASQND010000030.1:0-42251 GCA_035645215.1 Allosphingosinicella sp. | reverse complement strand
GATGTCGGCGGCGGCCGCGGCGGGGGCGGGCGCCGCGGGAGCGGGCGCGGCGGCGGCGGGCGCCGGGGCGGGCGCGGCCTGCGTCACCTGCTGCACGGTCACCTGGCGCTTGACGACGATGCGGCGATCGCCGTCCTCGACCTCGATTTCCGTCAAGTCGTTGGTGTTCAGCATTTCGGCGAGCGAGCGCACGAGGTCGGCGTCGACCCTCATGCCCCCGCCCGCGCCGTCTTTTTCCTTGGTCATTTTCTATATTCCCCTGTGGGGCAGGCCATAGTCAGAGACGCGCCGCCGCGTCCAGAGCAAGCTCGTATCCGAGCGCGCCGAAGCCCGCGATTGTTCCCTTGGCCGCCGCCGCGATGAAGCTCCTGCGGCGGAAGCTTTCCCGCGCCTGCGGGTTCGAAAGATGCACTTCGATGACGGGCGTCGAGATCGATTTCACCGCGTCGTGAAGCGCAACCGAGGTGTGGGTGAAGCCGCCCGCATTGAGGATCACCGCCTTGGCCCCCGTCGCCTGCGCCTCGTGGAGCCAGTCGATCAAATGGCCCTCATGGTTCGATTGGCGCATGTCGACCATCAGGCCGAGTTCGCGCCCCCGGTCCTCCAGCCGCGTCGCGATGTCGTCGAGCGTGTCGGAGCCGTAGATTTCCGGCTCGCGGGTGCCGAGAAGGTTGAGGTTCGGCCCGTTCAGGACGAAGATGATCGGTGGCGTCGCCATGGCCACGCCCTATATGGGCTCCTTGAACCAAACCCAAGCGCGAAGGGCGGCGGAGACCGGCATTGAGTGACGAAACGCTTTCCATTCGCGTGAACGGCGCGCACCGGCGGGTGCCGGCGGGCTCGAGCGTCGCCGATCTCGCGCTGGAGCTCGGGCTCGAGCCGACGCGGGTCGCGGTGGAGCGCAATCTGGAGATCGTGCCGCGCTCCACGCTCGGCGAGGTGAAGATCGAGGACGGCGACGATTACGAGATCGTCACCTTCGTGGGCGGAGGCTGAACATGGCGCGGGGTGAAGGCGTGCAGGACGATATCTGGACCGTCGCGGGGCGGAGCTTCCGCTCGCGGCTCATCGTGGGCACGGGCAAGTATAAGAGCTTCGAGCAGAACGCCGCGGCCGTCGAAGCGTCGGGCGCGGAGATCGTCACGGTGGCGGTGCGCCGGGTCAACATCTCCGATCCTGGCCAGCCGATGTTGACCGATTTCATCGATCCCAAGCGCTATACCTACCTTCCGAACACGGCCGGCTGCTTCACCGCCGACGATGCGATCCGCACGCTGCGCCTGGCGCGCGAGGCGGGCGGCTGGAACCTGGTGAAGCTCGAAGTGCTGGGAGAAGCCAAGACGCTCTACCCCGACATGCGCGAAACGCTGAAGGCGACGGAGGTCCTGGTGCGGGAGGGCTTCGAGCCGATGGTCTATTGCGTCGACGATCCCATCGCGGCGAAGCAACTCGAAGAAGCCGGCGCCGTCGCGATCATGCCTTTGGGCGCACCGATCGGCTCGGGTCTCGGCATCCAGAACCGGGTGACCATCCGCCTCATCGTCGAAGGCGCGGGCGTGCCCGTCCTCGTCGACGCCGGCGTCGGCACGGCTTCGGACGCGGCGGTTGCGATGGAGCTGGGCTGCGACGGCGTCCTCATGAACACCGCCATCGCCGAAGCCAAGGACCCCGTTTTGATGGCGAGCGCGATGAAGGCCGCGGTCGAATCCGGCCGCCTCGCCTACCGCGCCGGCCGCATGGGCCAGCGCCGCTACGCCGACCCGTCCAGCCCTCTCGCCGGACTCATTTAGCGGGACGCCCGCTCGCCGGTTTGATCTGAGGCTGAGGGAGGCGTATATCCGCTTCATGACCCGGATCGTCACCAGCCGAACCTTTCGCAGCGGAGACGGCGAAGCCGTTCGCCTGCCTGAGGAGTTCGCCTTCGGGGAGGGCGTCGAAGTCGAGATCGTCAAGAACGGCGATGAAGTGACGATCCGCCGCTGCAGGCCGAGAATGACGCCGAAGGAGCTGGCCGACGCTCTTGAGAAGCTTCCGAAACCCAAGACCATCCAGAAGCGCGAGCCGATCATTTTCCCCAGGCGCAAGGGTCTATAGCGGCACGTGCCGTTCCTGATCGACACGAACGTCGCCATCCACCTGCGCGACGGCAATGCAGTCGTGATCGCGCGCCTCCGGGCGCTTCCCGAGCAGCCGATGATTTCGAATCGTCACGCGTGTGGAGCTTGAAGGCGGCGTCTACCGAGATGCGGGCGACTCACCCCTGATGCGCACGCGGCTGGATCTTTTGCTCGGCGAATTGAACGCGCTGCCCTTCGACGCGGCAGAGGCTGCGGCCTATGGCCGGATCGTGGAGCGGCGCGGTTACTCGCGCGCCAAGGTGCTCGACCGCATGATCGCCGCACAGGCCATCGTCGCGGGTGCGACGCTCATCACGCTCAATCCCGGCGACTTCAGGGGAATAGACGAACTGGTGCTCGTGCCCTGGTCCGCCACGCAGACCTGAGCGCAACCCTCGCCGACGCGCCGTGTTGTCCGCGTGAGGAGGCGCGGATGACTGAATATGCGAGCGCACGAGAGCAAATGGTCGAGCGGCAGATTGTGGGGCGGGGGATCTCCGATCCGCGCATTCTCGCCGCGTTTCGCGCGGTGCCGCGCGAAGCGTTTGTGGGGGAGAATGCGCGCGCTTCGGCTTATGAGGATACGCCGCTGCCGATCGAGGCGGAGCAGACGATTTCGCAGCCTTATGTCGTCGCGCTGATGGCCGAGGCCGCGGAGATTGCGCCCGGCGACCGGGTGCTCGAAGTCGGGGCGGGCTCGGGCTATGCCGCGGCGATCTTCGCGCAGATGGCCGACCAGGTGTTCGCGATCGAGCGGCATGAGGAACTGGCGAAGCAGGCGGGCATGCGCATGGAGGCGCTCGGCTACGAGAACGTCTCCGTCTACCAGGGCGACGGCACGAGCGGCCTTCCATCCGAAGCGCCGTTCGACGCGATCATCTGCTCGGCGAGCGGGAGCCATGTGCCGGAAATCCTGCTCGGGCAACTCGAGATCGGCGGGCGCCTCGTGATGCCGGTGGGAGAGCCCGACCAGGTCCAGAAACTCTACAAGGTCACTCGCGTCGACGAGGACGATTACGAGCAGGAGGAAATGGGCGCGGTTCGCTTCGTGCCGCTGATCGGTGCGCATGCGTGGGACGAGAAAGGCGGGCGCGCGCGCGCGGTGGCGGAACTGGTGGCGGAGGCCGCCGAGCCGCTCCCGGATTTGGACGATCCTGCGTTTGCCGACTTCTTCGACCGCTTCGGGAGCGCGCGCGTCGTGCTCCTCGGTGAAGCGTCGCACGGCACCTCCGAATTCTACCGCGCCCGCGCCGCCATCACCCGCCGCCTGGTCGAGCGGCACGGCTTCGATGTCGTCGCGGTGGAGGCCGACTGGCCCGACGCCGCCTCGATCGACCGCTACGTGCGCGGACGCCCGAAGCGGGAAGGGGAGGACAGCCCCTTTGCGCGCTTCCCGACCTGGATGTGGCGCAACCGCGAAACGGACGATTTCGTGCGCTGGCTCGCGGCGCATAATCAGGCGCTGGAGCCCGCCGCGCGCACCGGCTTCTACGGGCTCGACCTCTACAATCTCGGCGGCTCGATCCGCGCGGTGACCGACTATCTGGACGAGGTCGACCCGGATGCCGCGGCAATCGCCCGCGAGCGCTATGGCTGCCTCGCTCCCTGGCGCGACAATCCGCAGGGCTATGGCCGGATGGCGATCAGCGAAGGCTATGCAAGGTGCGAAGCCAAGGTCGTCCAGGTGCTGCGCGAACTCCTCGCGAACCGGCGCGACTATGCCGAGGAGAACGGCGGCGACGAATGGCTCGATGCCGCCGCCAATGCCCGCCTCGTCAAGAATGCCGAAGGCTATTACCGCGCCATGTACGAAAGCTCGGCCGAGAGCTGGAATCTGCGCGACACGCACATGTTCGAAACGCTCTGCCAGATCCTCGAGGCCAAGGGGCCGGACTCGAAGGCAATCGTCTGGGCGCATAACAGCCATATCGGCAATGCCGCGCACACCGAAATGGGCCAGCAGCGCGAGGAGCTGAACATCGGCCAGCTCGTCAAGGAGCGGTTCGGCGAAGCTGCGCGCCTGATCGGCTTCGGAACCCATAGCGGCACCGTCGCCGCGGCGAGCGACTGGGACGGCGAGATGGAGGTGAAGAGCGTCCGTCCCTCGCTTCCCGGCTCATACGAGCGCGTCTGCCACGATGCGGGCGTGCCGCGCTTCCTCCTCGACATGCGGCAGGGGGTGAACGAGGAGGCGGTGGACGCCCTGCTCGAGCCGCGCCTGGAACGCTTCATCGGAGTCATCTACCGGCCGGAGACCGAGCGCTGGAGCCATTATGCCGAGGCGGTGCTCCCCAATCAGTTCGACGCCTTCGTCTGGTTCGACGAGACGTCGGCGGTGACCCCGCTCCCCGGCGAGAGCCTGCCGGGCGAGGCTGGGCCCGGCGAGGACGACATGTACCCGTTCGGGCTTTGAGCCGCCGCCGGAACGGGGCGCATGCGCCTTCGTTACTGATCCAGGCTGGCGGCGCCCGCTCCGGCGCGCCGCACCCAGTAACGAGGACCGACACATGGGCGAGATGACCGACAAGCTGAAGGGCAGCGTCAACAAGACGGTGGGCGCCGCGAAGCAGAGCAGCCCCAATCCGGCCGTGCGCGAAGAAGGCGTCGCCCAGAAATCGAAAGGACACGGTCAGGAGTTGAAGGGCGCCGTCAAGGGTGTCATCAACAAGCTCTAGGGAGTTCGGCAGCCCCTTGGGCCGGGCGCGGCGGGCAGTTTGCTGCTTCGCCGCGCACCGGCCCTCTTCCGCTGCCAGGGGGGGCGAATGGCTTACGGCATCAGGACTCTTTCAGCCGGCGAAGTCGCGCTCCTTCGACCGATCTTCGGCGAGCGGCTCGATTACGAGCGGGTCCGCCTCAACGACGGCTACGGGATCAACCACATCGCCGCGCTGGCGCTCAGCAGCCCCGCGGCCGACGCGGTTACGCTGCGCCGTACCATCTATTTCGGCCGCCACCTGGCCGACGACTTCGCGGAGGCTTCGCTGATCGGCCAGGGCCTCCTCGCGCACGAACTGGTCCACGTCATGCAATGGGCGGAGCGCGGCGTCCCGCGCTTCGCCGGCTGCTACCTGTGCGAGCTCGTCAAGGTCGGCTTCGTGCAGAAACGGATGTACCAATATGCGGCCGGGCAGCCATTCGCCGCCGCCGGCCTCGAAGCGCAGGCGCAGATGGTGCAGGATTATTTCCTCCGCCGCGCGCTCGGAAAGCCGCGCGATCATCTCGAGAAGAGCTTGGCGGGCACGGGGCTGTTCGGGCTCTGACAGGCCTCTGCCGGAGACGTCACCCCGGACTTGATCCGGGGTCCACCTTCTCCTTCACGGCCGCAGCGGAAAAGAAGGTGGATGCCGGATCAAGTCCGGCATGACGAACTGCGGGGCTACCGGCTCCGCGCCCTGATCTTCGATATCGTGGTCGCCGACGTGATCTGCTCCACGTCCGTCTTGAGGTGGAGGAGCCGCACCCCGCGCTCCCCCTGCGCCCGTGCCAGGGCCGGCGCGAAATCCTCCGTCCGCTCCACCGTCTCGGCCCAGCCGCCATAGGCGCGGGCGAGCGCCGCGAAGTCGGGGCTGCGGAGCGACGTTCCGGAGACGCGTTCCGGATATTCGCGTTCCTGGTGCATCCGGATCGTGCCGTAGCTTGCATTGTCGACGACGATGACGAGCAGGTCGGCGCCATGCTGGACGGCGGTGGCGAGTTCCTGGCCGTTCATCAGGAAGTCGCCGTCGCCCGCCACCGCGATCGCCTGGCGGCCGGGAAAGCGCAAGGCCGCGGCGACGGCGGCGGGGACTCCGTAGCCCATCGATCCGTTGGTCGGCGCGAGCTGCGAGCGCATCGCGCCGTAGCGCCAGAAGCGGTGCCACCAGCCCGAGAAATTGCCGGCGCCGTTGCAGATGATGGCGTCGTCGGCGCGGATTTCCTCCCGCATCGCCGCGACGCACTGGCCGAGGTCGAGCGCCGCGCCGGTCGGCTGCGGAGTCGTCCATTCGAGATAATCGCGGTGCGCTTCGGCGCCGGAGAAGGACAGCGGCCCGTCCAGATCCCAGGACGCGGCGAGCCTGGTAAATTCGAACATGTCGGCGCAGATCGCAAGGTCGGTGCGGTAGACGCGGCCGAGCTCCTCGGGGTCGGGGTGGACGTGGACGAGGATCTGCCCAGGATGATCGGGCGTGACGAGTGTGTAGCCGTCGGTCGTGGCCTCGCCCAGCCGCGCGCCGAGGACGAGCAGCAGGTCCGCGTCCTTCACCCGCTGGACCAGCTTCGGGTTCGGCCCGTAGCCGAGATTGCCGGCATAGACAGGGCCCGTGTTCGGATAGGCGTCCTGCCGCCGGAAGGCCGCGGCCACCGGCAGGCCGATCCGCTCGGCGAACTGGGAGAACAGGAAGGTCGCGGTCGAGCACCAGCCGGCACCGCCGACGACGGCGAGCGGTGCGCGGGCTTTCCCGAGCAGGTCGAACAAGGCGCCCACCGCCAGCTCATCGGCGGGTTGGGCGAAGCGGGCCGCCTTCGGGCGGTCCACGGCTTCGACTTCGTCGCGCAGCATGTCTTCGGGGAGGACCAGCACCACCGGCCCCGGCCGCCCCGCCAGCGCCGTCGCGTAGGCCCGCGCGACATATTCGGGAATGCGCCGTGCATCCTCGATCCGCGCGGTCCATTTGGTGAGCGGCGCGAACATCGTCAGGAAATCGACTTCCTGAAAGCCTTCGCGGTCCCGGTCGCCACGCGCGACGTCGCCGACGAACAGGATCATCGGCGTCGAATCCTGATGGGCGACATGGACGCCGACGCTCGCATTGGTCGCGCCCGGCCCGCGTGTCACGAAGGCGACGCCCGGCCGTCCCGTCAGCTTGCCGTCGGCTTCGGCCATATAGGAGACGCCGCCTTCCTGGCGGCAGACGACGAGGTCGATCTCCTTCGTGTCGTGAAGCGCGTCGAGCGCGGCGAGATAGCTTTCGCCGGGCACGCAGAAAATGCGGTCGCACCCCTGCGCGACGAGGTTGTCGACGAGAATGCGGCCGCCGGTCCGATGCGTGGTCATGCGCAGCCGACTAGCGGCCTTGCAGTGGAGAGGGAAGGGGAGGCGAACACCGCCACCTTCACTCATGCACATGCACAGACTCGAACGGACCTCGGCGCGTGTATCAAAGCTGGCTGCTGCGCCTACTGACTCCCGTGTCAGCCTTGACCTGACGTGCGCGTAAAGTAGGGAAGGCGCTTCTTGCGGTTGAAGCGGAGCATCGAAAGACCATGAACAAGACCGAGATGGCGGCAGCCTTGAAGGAGCGCAGCGCCTGGCTTCCGGGCAAGCGCGTGAAGCTCGACTTCGGCGCCGAGGGCGTGATCCTGCTCGACGGCGCCGGCGAGACCGTGACCGAGGAGGACGCCGCGGCCGACACCACGATCAAGGTCGCCTGGGAAGATTGGGAAGCGATGCGCGACGGCAAGCTCGACGGCATGACCGCCTTCATGCAGGGCAAGCTGAAGGTCGAGGGCGATATGTCCAACGCCATGCAGCTCCAGGGCGTCCTCGCGAAGCTGCGCTGACGCGGGGCGGGGACTGCGGAGAAGAAGGGCAGGGCTTCGACAGGCTCAGCCCGAGCGGATTTTTGAGGCTCGGATTTCTTCGTAGACGTCCAGCCGGCCGGGAGTGCCTAAAGCCATCCTTCAAGAACACCGTTCGGGCTGAGCTTGTCGAAGCCCTGCCCTTCTTGCGCACACCGGAAAAGGGAAGGGCAGCCCTTCGACAGGCTCAGGGCGAGCGGAGCTTTGCAAAACAGGCGGCCGCTATCCTGACCGGCCGGGGCTGAGCCTCTCGAAGCACGGTTTGCGGCTCTCCGCCCACAAACGGAAAAAGGCCCCGGCGATCGCTCGCCGGGGCCTTTTCCTTGCCGTTCGCGCGGGGCTGACGATCCCGCGCTAGAGCGAATGCTTAGCGGGCGCCGCGGGCGTCGCCGACGCTGCCTTCCTTGCCGCCGCCGGTCTTGCCGGAACCGCCCGGCGCGGCGAGGTTCGCGTCGGCGCCGTTGCCGAAGCCGTTATTGCCCTGGCGCTGGCGCGGGGTCGGCGTGGGCTCGGGGCAGGTGCAGGTCGGGGGGGTCGGCGAGCTGCCGGCGCCGGTGACAAAGCCGAGTTCGAAAGTGTGAAGATCGCGCATGGGGTAAGCCTCCTGTTGCGGGCCTGAAACGGGGCGGCCCTGAACTGTTTTTTCCATCCCCGTTTGAGCGGGTAAAAACTGGCTGACAGGGCTTTCGCTTTGGCACAACAGGCAAAAAAACGGCGTCCCGATGTGAGACGCGGGGGCGATTCGGGTTAATTGGTGAAGAGCGGATTCACCGCTGGCTGCGCAGCCAGCCGGTCACCGCGAAACGGCGGTGCGGCGCGGCTTTTGTCACCATGGAAACGCTGTGCTGCTGCGGCACACGGAAGAGATCGAGCACGTTGAAGCGCGGAACGTTGCCTGAAACGGTGCGGTCGTGGGCCCCGTGGAAAAGCAGCAGGCCGCCATATTCGAGCCGCCAGTAAGGCGTCAGGCCGTAGACGTAGGCGGCGAGTCGCCCCTTGCCGGCGACGTCGTCGTCATGGCCGGTGAGGAAGTCGCCGGTGCCGTAGGCGGTCGCCTGGCCGTCGGTGAAGGCGAGCTCGTCGTGGCCGGTGGCATCGCGCAGGAACGCGAGCAGCTCCGGGCTCTGCATGAAGCGGGCGAAATCGGCGAGCGGGTCGTCGCGCAGCGCCTGCTCGGCCGCGTTCACGCGCACCGCTTCGTAGCGGTACTGGAAGTGATCCTTGACCCGCGCGTGCGCAGCATCCTCGATCGCCGCCCATTCCTCCGCCGAAAGCGCCGCCTTCGCCGCGGGATCGAGCTCGAGGATGCCCGAGTCGCCGTTGATGAGGTGGATCCAGTCGGTGCGCTCGAGGAGATGCTCGTAAAGCTGCATCGCGCCGTCCTCGAGCAGCCCGTAGACGCGCACGCGGCCCGCTTCGTCATATTCGCGGCGGAGCGCGGCGCGGTCGAGCTCGGGATTGATCCGGTAGGGGGTGCGGAATGCCGCGTCTTGCTTGAGCTGCTGGAGCATGATGTGCCTCGTGGTTCGAGCGCTGTGTAGCAGGCGCCGGTTGCGAGGCGGTTAAACCCCTCTCCCCTTGCGGGAGACGGAGGGGCCCGCGCGGCGCAGCCGCGTGGGAGGGTGAGGGCGTGGGGTGGGAGACCCGCACCGCCGCCGGCACGAATCCGCGCACTTCGTTCCCTCACGCTCCCACCGCCTTTGGCGGCGGGCCCCTCCCTCTCCCGAGATGGGAGAGGGGTTGAAGTTGAAACCTCATTCAGGTTCGCTTGACCCCCCCGGCGCCGCGCCTTATCGGCAAGGCCTCATCTTCCAGCGGAGCGGCCATGAAGAAGATCTATCCCGATGCCGATGCGGCGCTCGACGGGCTGCTGTTCGACGGCATGACGATCTGCGCCGGAGGCTTCGGCCTTTGCGGCATTCCCGAGCGCCTGATCGACGCCATCCAGCGCAAAGGCGTCAAGGACCTCACCATCGCGTCCAACAATGCCGGCATCGACAATGAAGGCCTCGGCAAGCTGCTCCGCTCGCGCCAGGTCAGGAAGATGATCTCCTCCTACGTGGGCGAGAACAAGGAGTTCGAGCGGCAGTATCTGGCCGGTGAGCTCGAGGTCGAATTCTGCCCCCAGGGAACGCTCGCCGAACGCTGCCGCGCGGGCGGCGCGGGCATTCCCGGCTTCTACACCAAAACGGGCGTCGGCACCGTGGTCGCGGAAGGCAAGGAGCATAAGGAGTTCGACGGCGAGACCTACATCCTCGAGCGCGGCATCCGCGCCGACCTCTCGATCGTCAAGGGCTGGAAGGCGGACGAAGCGGGCAACCTCGTCTTCCGCAAGACCGCGCGCAACTTCAACCAGCCGATGGCGACGGCGGGCCGAGTCTGCGTCGTCGAAGTCGAGGAGATCGTCCCCGTCGGCAGCCTCGACCCGGACGGCATCCATCTGCCCTCGATCTACGTGAAGCGAATGATCCTCGGCGCCCCCTACGACAAGAAGATCGAGTTCCGCATGACCCGCCAGAGGGAGGCCGCCTGATGCCCTGGGACCGCAACCAGATGGCGGCGCGGGCCGCGAAGGAGCTGCGCGACGGTTATTACGTCAATCTCGGCATCGGCATCCCGACGCTCGTCGCGAACAACATCCCGGAAGGGATGGAGGTGACGCTTCAGTCCGAGAACGGGATGCTGGGCATCGGGCCGTTTCCGTATGAGGACGAGATCGATCCGGACCTCATCAATGCCGGCAAGCAGACCATTTCGGAGCTTCCCTCGTCGAGCTATTTCGGTTCCGAGCAGAGCTTCGCGATGATCCGCGGCGGCCATATCGACCTGACCGTGCTCGGCGCGATGGAAGTGTCCGAAAAGGGCGACATCGCCAACTGGATGATCCCGGGCAAGATGATCAAGGGCATGGGCGGCGCGATGGACCTCGTCGCCGGGGTCAAGAAGATCATCGTCGTGATGGAGCATAACAGCAAGAGCGGAGACCCCAAGTTCATCCCCGCCTGCACGCTGCCGCTCACCGGCCAGAACGTCGTCGACATGATCGTCACCGATCTCTGCGTCTTCCACAGGCCGGATCATGACAGCCCCTTCCGCCTGATCGAGCTGGCGCCCGGCGTTACAGCGGAGGAAGTCGCGGCCAAGACGAGGGCGCATTATTTGGCCTGATCTTGCGGGTGCCATTGCGGCTCGCACCCTTTCTGTTAGGCTGGCCCCTCGCAGTGTCGCTTCGGCGGCCCCGTGACAGTGCCGCGCGGCATCGGCCGGCGCGAACATGGAAGGGGGGCCATGGCTGAGCACACTCTGGAGCATGTGAAGCTGGGCGGCACGGACCGTTCCGGCTACGACATAACCTGCATCTACGCGCTCAATCCGCCGGAATATGCAGTCTACGGCACGAAGATCCGCACCTCCATCCAATATGCCGACGATCCCGTCCTTGCGAAGCAGCAGCGCTCGGCCATGTCGGTCTGCAGCCCGCTGCGCGGCCAGATCAACGGCCTGATCGACGGCTGGCGCGGGAACGGGCGGCGCTCGCGCAGCCACCGGGTCGGCGATTACGACCGCCGTGTCGCAGACGCGCTCGTCATGGGCTTCGAAGGAAGCCTCTCGAGCACGCTCGACCTGCTGACCGAAATCCGCAACGACATCGTCGCCGAACGGCGCTCGCTGGCGCAGAGCGACTATCTGCTGACGGCGGTGATCACCTTGGCGGCGCTGCTGATGCTGTTCCTCGGCGTGCGCGCGGGCATCGGCGATACGAGCCATGCGAACCCCGTCTGGAACGCGGCGCTCACCGGCGCGTCGGGCGGAACGCTCGGCGCTTTCTTCTCGATCGCCGTCGGCATGCGCAGCCGCACCGTCCTCGTCGACATCCAGAAGTGGGACAACCGGCGCGACGCGATCCTGCGCGTGCTCGTCGGCACGATCGGCGGCGCGGTCCTCATCTGCATGCTCCTGACCGGGCTGGTGACGGTACTCGGCCTCAGCCTGACGGAGGGGCCGGGGGACGGCGCCCTCAAGGCGCTGGTGATCGGCTTCCTCGCCGGCTTCTCCGAGCGCGCGGTCCCGGACATCCTCGCCAAGGCGAGCCTCGCGACCGACGCGGCGACCGGCGAGAATGCGACGGACGTCGCCGCCGATCAGGCCCGCGCCCATGCCGCCGCCGCGGAGCAGGCGCAGAACGCCGCCTCCGCTGCGGGGCAGGGCACGGTCGTCGTCGTCGGCGCGCCTGCCAACGACGAGACGGCTCCGGTGGAAACCGGCACCGGCGCGCCCGCCGACGGCGTAACCGGGGACGAGGCCGAAACGCACATGCCGGCTGCCGATGAAGGCGATCCCGCGGCGGCGGACGGCGGGGAGCCGCCGGAGGATGCTTCGTCGCAGGCCGATCCTCCCCGGTAGCGGAGGCGGCGAGGAGGCGTTAGGAGTGGCCCCGCTTCTTCCTCAAGGGGGTGTCATGCTGAAGAAACTCGCCGCTTTCGCCGGTCTCCTCGCGCTCACCGCCGCGCCCGCTCCGGCCCAGCCTGCCCGGCCGGCGCAGGCGCAGGCTGCGCCCGCCGCGCCAGCCGCCCAGGCGCCGCTCTCGCTCTACCGGCTCGATTGCGGCGCGTTCACGATCAACCAGTACGGCGCCTTCTTCTCCGACACCTTCCAATATCCGGCGGGGCCGAAGGACATCGTCGGAAGCTGCTACCTGATCCGTCACGGCGATCGCTACATGCTCTGGGACACCGGGCTCACCGACGCGCTGGTCGGCAATCCCATGTCGAACGCGGCGCAGACGCTGCGCCTCGACCGCAGCATCGTCGACCAGCTCCGCCAGATCGGCGTCAGGCCCGATCAGATCGAGTTCGTCGGCATCAGCCACTGGCATTTCGACCATACCGGCCAGGCGCGGCACTTCCCCCGCGCCAGGCTGCTGGTCGGCCATGGCGACCTCGATCTCCTGCGCGGGTCGCCGCCCGCGAGCGCCGATTCGGCGACCGCGCTCGCCCATTGGCTGACCGGCGGCGGTGAGGTCACCGAGACGCGCGGCGACCACGACGTGTTCGGCGACGGCCGCGTCGTCATGCTGAGGATGCCTGGACACACGCCGGGCCACAATGCGCTGCTCGTCCGGCTCGCCTCGGGCCCGGTGCTCCTGACCGGCGACCTTTACCATTTCACCGAGCAGGTCGCGAACCGCGGCGTCCCGCCCTTCAACCACGACCGGGCGGATACTTTGGCGTCGATGGACCGGTTCGACCGCATGGCCCGCAACCTCCGCGCCCGCGTCATCATCCAGCACGAGCCCGCCGACATCGCCAAGCTCCCCGCCTTTCCGCAGGCGGCGCGGTGAAGGCGCTCCTCTCGCACCAGCCCGGCGGACCCGAGACGCTCCGCCTCGATGACCTGGCCGATCCCAAGCCCGGCCCGGGCCAGCTCCTCGTCCGGGTGCGCGCCTGCGCGATCAACTATCCGGATGTGCTGATCATCGAGGACAAATACCAGTTCAAGCCGCCGCGGCCGTTCGCGCCGGGCGGCGAGATCGCCGGTGTCGTCGAAGCGGTGGGGGAGGGCGTCTCCGGCTGGGCGGAAGGCGACCGGGTCATCGCGATGATCGGCCATGGCGGCCTTGCCGAAAAGGTGCTCGTTGCCGCGCCGATGGCGCTGAGGCTCCCGGAAGGACGCAGCTTCGAGGAAGGCTCCGCGCTGATCCTCACATACGCGACGTCGATCCACGCGCTGCTCGACCGCGGCAGGCTGAAGGAAGGGCAGACCCTCCTCGTCCTCGGCGCCGCCGGCGGCGTCGGCCTCGCTGCCGTGGAGCTCGGCAAGGCGTACGGCGCCCGCGTCGTGGCGGCGGTCTCGTCGGAAGAGAAGGCAGAGGCCGCGCGCGCTGCGGGCGCCGACGCGGTGCTCGTCTATCCGAGGGGGCCGTTCGACAAGGAGGCTTCGAAGGCGCTGTCGCAGCAGTTCAAGGACGCGCTCGGCCCCGGCGGCGCGGACGTCGTCTACGATCCGGTGGGCGGGGACTATGCCGAGCCGGCGCTTCGCGCCATCGCCTGGGAAGGCCGCTACCTCGTCGTCGGTTTCCCGGCGGGAATTCCCAGGCTCCCGCTCAACCTCACCCTGCTCAAGAGCTGCGACGTCTGCGGCGTCTTCTGGGGCGCCTTCGCCGCGCGCGACCCCGAGGCGAACGCCGCCCACATCGAGACCCTCTTCCGCCTCTGGGACGAAGGCAAGATCGCACCCCGGGTCAGCGCCATCTGGCCGCTGGAGCGCGCCGGCGAGGCGATCGCCCACATGGCGGCCCGCAAGGCGGTTGGGAAACTCGTCGTGACGATGGCGGACTGAGCGGAGGCCGCTCTTCGCTCACTTTCCCCGATGGGCGCGGAGTCTCGCTTCGATGCGTTGCGGATGCCGCCGCTGGAGCATTTCGAGCTGGCGCACGATCCGCCGCTTGGCGGTTTCGCTACGGCCCCAGGTCCGGATCCACGCCGTGTTCGCCGCGAGCATGGCATCCGCCTGCGGCTTGCAGGCCGCGGCGATTCGAACGCTCGCCGGGCGCGGAGCCTCCGCCGCGGCAGTCCCGGCGATCCCCTGCTCGACGCACGCATTCCAAGCCGCCTCGGCAGCCCCAGCTTCCGGAGTGGCGTCCGGCAACGGCAGCGGCGTCTGCACGAGCATTGCGGCGATCAGCATGGCGAACATGGTTAGTCTCCCCCGCCGCCGTCGTGCCAGAGCCGCGCGCGCCTGTCACGCCCGTCTCCTCCGCCGTTGCGCGCCCGCGCCGCCGCGCCTATCTGCAGGGGCGAAGGCAGAAGAAGGACAGCCATGACCACGTTCGACGATCGCGAAAGGGGCTTCGAAGCGAAGTTCGTGCATGACCAGGAAATGCAATTCAAGATCGTCGCGCGCCGCAACCGGCTGCTCGGCCTCTGGGCGGCGAAGCAGATGGGCCTTTCGGACGTCGAGGCCGACACCTATGCGAGCGAAGTCATCCGCGCCGAGTTCGAGGATGCCGGCGATGAGGAAGTGGTGAAGAAGCTGCTCGGCGATCTCACCTCGGCGGGGGTCGAGTGCGACGAGGCGCGCATCCGCGAAGCGCTCGAGCACAAGAATGTCGAAGCCCGCCGCCAGATGATGGCCTGATTCGATGCCCATGGCTTCCGAAGAGATCGAGCGGCTGATCCGCGAGGCGATCCCGGACGCCCGGATCGAGATCACGGATCTGCGCGGCGACGGCGATCATTATTCGGCACGCGTGGTGTCGGAGACTTTCAGGGGGCTGCCGCGCGTCCGGCAGCACCAGCGCGTTTACGAGGCGCTCGGCGGACGGATGGGCGGCGTGCTCCACGCACTCCAGCTCACGACCGCGGCGCCCGATTGAGGAGAATGCACATGACCGATGCCAGGCAGCGGATCGACGAAATCGTCCAGGGCCACGACGTGGTCCTCTTCATGAAGGGCACCGCGCTCTTCCCGCAATGCGGCTTTTCGAGCCGCGCCGTCGCGATCCTCGACCATCTCGGCGTCGGCTTCGAGACGGTGGACGTCCTCCAGGATCCCGAGATCCGCAACGGGATCAAGGATTATTCCGACTGGCCGACGATCCCCCAGCTTTACGTCAAGGGCGAGTTCGTCGGCGGATCGGACATCATGATGGAGATGTTCCAGGCCGGCGAGCTCCAGCAGCTCGTGGACGAAAAGCAGGTCGCGAAGGCCTAAGAGGGGCGGGTCCGGCTGGTTCCCGCCTGCCTCCGAGACCCCCTCCGCTCGCCCTGAGCCTGTCGAAGGGCTGTCCTTCTCTTGCGGCGTCCGAGGCAAAGAAAGGGCAGGGCTTCGACAAGCTCAGCCCGAACGGGCGGGGGTGCTCACCCATCTTTTCGGAAGGGCCCTGCACCACCCGTTCGGTCCGAGCGAAGTCGAGGACCGCACCCGAGCGAAGTCCAGGGTCGGCGCACGTGACCGCACTTAGGTAGAAGAAGGGTCTCGGCTTCGCTCGACAACGGTCCTCGACTTCGCTCGGACCGAGCGGGTGAGGAGTCAGAGCTAAGTCCGTCAGGGCTGTTTGGGTACCACACCTTCAAAAAAACGCGGGGCGGGCGGCGCGACCAGAAAAGCGCCGGCCCGCCCCTTTCGAGTGGAACCGTGTGGACGCGAATATAGATACAAGCCGCGTGCCAGAGCCTGCCATCCGCAGTTATCCGCGGCCCTCGATGGTGAAGCGGATTTAACCTTTCGCGGGACTGTAAGCACGTTCGACAGTTTAAGGCGTGTGCTCGAGATATCTCACACACGTCATCCCGGCCTTGGCCGGGATGACGGTCTCGGTCTCATTCATCCACGGTTCACCGACTCGCTGACTACATCTGTAGCCGTTGGATACGGGAGAACCTGCAATGGAGCGGATCGGCGATGCCGAGCTGGCGGTGATGGAAGTGCTCTGGGAGGAGGCGCCGCTCACCGCCGCGGACGTCGCCGAGCGCGTGCCGGCGGAGCGCGGCTGGTCGGCGAGCACGGTCAAGACCATGCTCTCGCGCCTCTCCGCCAAGGGCGTCGTCGCCCATGAGGAGGAGGGCCGGCGCTACCTTTACCGCCCCGCCATCGCCCGCGAGGATTATGCCGCCCATGAATCCGGCCGCCTGCTCGATCGCATGTTCGGCGGGCGGCTCACCCCGCTCGTCGCGCAGCTCGCCCGCCGCGACAGATTGAGCGCCCGCGACATCGAGGAGATCGAAGCGCTCCTCAAGGCGCTCAAATCGTGACCGCCTGGATCCTCCAGAACATGGCGGCGGCCAGCGTCATGATGCTGGTCGTGCTCGCCATCCGGACGCCCGTCGCCCGCGCGTTCGGCGCCGTCTGGGCCTATGCCCTCTGGCTGCTCCCGCTCGGCCGCCTGCTCCTCCCGCCGCTTCCGCAGATCGGGCCGGACCTCCAGCTTCCGACGCTCGCCTTCATTCTCCCGGCAACCGACGCCGCAGCTCCCGTCGCGGCAGCTGGCGCGGACTGGCTAAGCCTGCTCCTCGCCCTCTGGCTCGCCGGCACGGCCGCCTTTCTCGCGTTTCAGTTCGTCGCCTATCGCCGCTTCCTCACCCGCCTCAGCCTCGCGTCTCGGAGCGCCGGCGCGTTCCGCGGCCTGCCGCTCGTCGAGAGCGAGGCGGTGGACGGCCCGATCGCCGTCGGGCTGCTCGACCGGCGCATCGTCGTCCCGGCGGACTTCGCCACGCGCTACAGCGAGACCGAGCGCCGGCTCGCCGCCGAGCACGAATATATCCACCATCGCCGCGGCGACATCTGGTGGAACCTCGCGGCCCTGCTCGTCCTGGCGCTGAACTGGTTCAACCCGCTCGCCTGGATCGCCTTCATCGCCTTCCGCGCCGACCAGGAGCTCGCCTGCGATGCCGCCGTCACGGCCCGCGCCGCGCCCGGCGAGCGCGCCGATTATGCCCAGGCCCTCGTCAAATCGGCCAGCCGCCCCGGCCTCATCGCCGCCTGCCCGCTCAACCATGCAGACCAACTCAAGAGGAGACTGAAGATGATGAACACGCACAGGATCAGCCGGCTTCGCAGCATCGGCGGCGCCGCCGCCCTCGTCACCCTCGCCGCCGCCGGCCTCGCCGCCGCCGCGCCGGGCATGGCCCAGCCGCAGGACGGGGCGGAGGTGAAGCAGGAGCGGATCGTCATCATGGAGCACAAGGCCGGCGAGGGCGGCCCGGACGGCCACGGCAACCGCGTGATGCGCTTCCGCGCCGGCCCCAACGGCGAGCCCGCGCTTCCGGAAAACTGCAACGGCGGCCAGCCCCTCGTCAACGCCGACGAAGGCACAAGCGAGCAGCGCACCCGCGTCTTCCTCTGCACCACGGGCGCCGGGGACCCAGCCACCCGCCTCCAGCGCCTCCAGCAGATCCGCGAGCGCATGGCCGCGGGCACGGAGACCGGCGAGCACCGCGAGCGCGTCCTCGCCGCCATCGACCGCGCCATCGCGGAGCTGAGAGCCGCGCAGTAAGGAGAGTTGCCGCTCCCCCTCCCGGCCGGGAGGGGGAGGGCTTCCCGGCCGGGCCCTTCCCTTGGGCGCCACCCGGTGCCACATGCTCCTGCATGGACGCGCACCCCACCGGCATCGCCGAACGCCCGCACGGGCTGGTCCGCCGCGTCCTCGCGCCCAATCCTTCCGCCTTCACCTACACCGGCACCCAGACCTTCATCGTCGGCCACGGCGAGGTCGCGATCATCGATCCGGGGCCGGACGATCCCGGCCACGTCACCGCGCTCCTCGCCGCCGTGGAGGGCGAGCAGGTCGCCGCCATCGTCTGCACCCACACCCACCGCGACCACAGCCCGGCGAGCCGCGCCCTCGCCGCCGCGACCGGCGCACCGGTCGTCGGCTGCGCCCCGCTCGCATTCGAGGATGACGGTCCGCGCGCCGACGACAGCTTCGACTTCGCCTACGCTCCCGACCAGGTCCTCGCCGATGGCGAAGCCCTGGAAGGCCGCGGCTGGACGCTCGAAGCGGTGGCGACGCCCGGCCACACGTCGAACCACCTCTGCTTCGCGCTCGCCGGCACCGGCATCCTCTTCACCGGCGACCACGTGATGGGCTGGTCCACCACCATCGTCTCGCCGCCCGACGGCGACATGAGCGCCTACATGGCCAGCCTCGACCTGCTGCTCGCCCGCGAGGACGGCGTCTATCTCCCCGCCCACGGCCCCGCCATCGAGCAGCCTCAGGCGCACGTCGCCCGCCTCATCGAGCACCGCCGCATGCGTGAGCGGCAGGTTCTGGACGCGCTCGGCGGTGGCGGATCGAGCATCCCAGCGATGGTGCCGACGCTCTACACGGACGTCGACCCGCGCCTGCATCCCGCCGCCGCGCGCTCCGTCCTCGCCCACCTCATCGATCTCGAAAGCCGCGGCCTCGTTCGAAGCGAAGGGGAGCAATGGACGCGAACCGCCTGAAAGCGCTCGCGGTCCGCTGGCTGCCCGGGCTCCTCGCCGGCCTGGCGCTCGGGGCGCTCCTCGCCTTCCTCCTGCTCCCCGGCGGCGCCGTCCGGCCGGCCGCGCCCGATCCGCGCGGCATCGCCGACGCCGCCCTCGTATCGATCCGCGAGCAGGGCCGCCTTGCCAGCTTCGACGCCCGCTTCGTCGCGGTCGTGACCTCCAGCCAGACGAGCCTCGGCCTGGAAGCGCGCAAGACCCTGATCCTCCCGGCCCGCGTCCGCTACTCGATCGATCTTCGCCGTTTGCGCCGGGAGAATCTCAGCTGGGATGAGGCGACGAGGACGCTCTCCGTCTCCCTGCCGCCGCTGGACATCCTCGGGCCGGAGATCGATCTCGAACAGGCGCGCGAGCATGAAGAAGGCGGCGTCTTCATGGCGCTCACCGGCTCGGAAGCCGAGCTCGACGAGGAGAATCGCCGCCGCGCCCGCGAAGAGCTTCTGCGCCAGGCGCGCGCGCCGCAGGCGCTGGGCGCGGCGCGCGAGGCGGCGATGCGGATCGTCGCGCGCGGCTTCGCGGTGCCGCTCCGCGCCGCGGGGGTGCCGGCGAGCGTCAGCGTCCGCTTCACCGACCCGTCGGGCGAGGAGATCGCGGTCCATCTCGACCGTCCCGCGCGGGTCGAGGATGCGGTCGAGCAGCGCCGCATCGGTGCCGGAAACACCCTCTGACAGGCTTGAATTCCGCCGCCTGGAAGGCGATATGGATGAGAGCGCACGCGAACGGCAAAGCCGGCGTGACCTGCGGGCCCTTTGCCCGACGACTTTCGTTCCGACCGGCGGGTACGACCCAGGCCGGGGCGAGCAGCAAGGGGTTTTCCTGACATGAACGCACCCGTCCAAAGCCTGCGCGGCCTCGACCTGCGCGCCGAAATCGACCGCCTCCGCAAGGAGCGCAACGCCGTCATCCTCGCCCATTATTACCAGGCGCCGGAAATCCAGGACCTCGCGGACTTCGTCGGCGACAGCCTCGATCTGTCCCGCAAGGCGGCCGCGACCGACGCGGACGTGATCGCATTCTGCGGCGTCCGCTTCATGGCGGAGACGGCGAAGATCCTCTCGCCGGACAAGACCGTGATCCTCCCCGACATGGCGGCGGGCTGCAGCCTCGAGGATTCCTGCCCGCCGGACCAGTTCCGCGCCTTTCGCGAAGCCAATCCGGACCATGTCGCGCTCACCTACATCAACTGCTCGACCGAGGTGAAGGCGCTCAGCGACATCATCGTCACCAGTTCGGCGGCCGAGACGATCCTCGCCCAGATCCCCGCGGAGCAGAAGATCATCTTCGGCCCCGACAAGAATCTCGGCGGCTATCTCAACCGCAAGTTCGGCCGCGAGATGCTGCTCTGGCCGGGCGTGTGCATCGTCCACGAGGCCTTCTCCGAGACCGAGCTTCTGAAATTGAAGGCGAAGCATCCCGGCGCGCCGGTGCTCGCCCATCCCGAATGTCCGCCGCACATCCTCGATCATGCGGACCATGTCGGCTCGACGAGGGCCATCCTGGACTATGCCTTGTCGTCGCCGTCGCAGACCATGATCGTCGCGACCGAGCCGCACATCATCCACCAGATGGAGAAAGCGGCGCCGGAGAAGACCTTCATCGGCGCGCCGGGCGCGGACGGGAACTGCAATTGCAACATGTGCCCGTACATGGCGCTGAACACGCTGGAGAAGCTCTACGTCGCGCTTCGCGACCTGCAGCCTGAGATCGTGATCGAGGAAGAGGTCCGACTCGCCGCGAAGAAGTCGCTCGACCGGATGCTCGACATGGCGGGCCGCACGGTGGGGCAGGGCGACGTCGGCCGGCCGGTCTTCAAGGCCGCCTAGAATGACGGCGGCGAGCCTCCGCAAGCATTGGCTCGGGGTACGCGGGAGCTATTGGTTCATTCCCACGATCCTGACGCTGTTCGCCTTCGCGCTCGCCCTCCTCACCATCTATCTCGACCGGGTCTGGGGCTCGGAATGGCTCGGCAACCTGAGCTGGTACGAGGCGACCCGGCCGGAGGCGGCGCGCGCGCAATTGAACGTCGTCGCGACCGGCCTGCTGTCGGTCTCCTCGACCCTGTTCGCGATCACCATCGCCGCGGTCGCTTTCGCTTCGGGCAATTACGGGCCGCGGCTGCTCGCCAATTTCATGAACGACCGGGGCAACCAGGTCTCGCTCGGCGTCTTCGTCGCGACCTTCGTCTACAATCTCATGCTGCTGCGCGTCGTTCGCGACGATTCGGGCCAGGGAGGAGGAGCAGGCGGGCCGGAGGCGGTGACGGCATTCGTCCCGCAGCTCTCGATGCTCGTCTCGACTGTGAGCGTCGCCATCTCGGTCGGCACCCTCGTCTATTTCCTCCATCACACCCCTTCCAGCATCAGGATCAACACCGTCCTCGCCGGAATCGGGCGACACCTCGTCCGCAGCATCGAGGAGCGCTTTCCCAAGGACGCCGGGCCCCAGGAGGCGCGGGAGCCGGAGCGCGGCGAGCCGGTCCCCGCCGACAAGATCGGCTATGTCGAGATCATCGCCTTTTCCGAGCTCGACTCGATCGCTCGGGAGACCGGCGGGACGATCAGCCTCAACGCGCGCACCGGGGACTTCGTGCACCCGCACCGGCCGCTCGCGGAACTGAGCGGCGCGACGCTGGACGAAGAGCTCAAGAACCGCATTCGCGCCTGTTTCTCCTTGGGCGCCTCGCGCACGCCCGAGCAGGACATCGAATTCCTGATCGACGAGCTTGTCGAGATCGGCCTTCGCGCCCTTTCGCCCGGCATCAACGATCCGTTCACCGCCGTCACCAGCATCCACTGGATGGGCGCCGCAATGGCCCGGCTTGCCGAACGCGACCTTGGCTTCGGCCCGGAGCATGAATGCTACGACCGGGAGCGGGTCCAGGTGGTCGCGGACGATTTCGCGCACTTCCTCAAGAGGAGCTTCGGATCGATCCGCCCCTCGGTGGCGGGGAGCCCGATCGCGGCCAAGATGTTCCTCGACGCACTCTGGGGCGTCGCCATCGGCGCGACTTCGCGCGAGCGGCGCGACGCGATCCGGGCGGAGGCGCAGCGGCTACTGCGCCAGTCCGAAACGGCCCTCGAGGGGCCGGCACTTGAGGAAGTGCGGGAGCGCGTGGCGGAGCTGGAGCGCAAGATGGCCGGGCTGGAGCAATGAGCGCCTTCGTGCTCCCGGGCTTCGACCTGGACCGTTTCGTACGGGAGACGCTTGCGGAGGATCTCGGCGGAGGGACTGACATCACTTCGGAAGCGGTCATCCCTGCCGAGGCGCGCTTCGATGGGGCGATGAACAGCCGGGACGATATCGTCCTGGCTGGGCTTCCGGTCGCCGAAGCTTTTTTCCGCGCGCTCGATCCGGAGGCCGAGATCGAGCGGCTGGCGGAGGACGGCGAGCGCGTCCCCGCGGGCGCGGCGCTGATGCGGGTGCGGGGCAGGGCGAGGGCGCTTCTCACCGCCGAACGGTCGGCGCTCAACACCCTCCAGCACCTTTCCGGAATCGCGACTTTGACGCGCCGCTACGTCGATGCGATCGCGGGGACCGGCGCCGCCCTTCTCGACACGCGCAAGACCATTCCGGGCCTTCGCCTGCTGGAGAAGTATGCGACCCGCATGGGCGGCGCCGAGAACCACCGCATGGGCCTCTGGGACGCCGCGATGATCAAGGACAATCATGTCGCCGTCGCCGGCGGCATCGCCGAAGCCGTCCGCCGCGCAGTCGATGCGGGGATCGGGCGGATCATCGTCGAGGTCGACCGGCTGGACCAGATCGCGCCCGCGCTCGAAGCCGGTGCGACCCACCTCCTCCTCGACAATATGGAGCCGGAAATGCTGCGCGAGGCGGTCGCGCTGGTCGCCGACCGCGTCCCAACCGAAGCGAGCGGCGGCATTTCTCTGGAGACGGTCCGCGCCAAGGCGGAGACCGGCGTCACCTACGTCTCGGCCGGCCGCATCACCCAGTCCGCGCCCGCCGCCGACATCGGCCTCGATTTCACCACCGTCTAAACCCTAGCGGCGCGCGACGACCTCCCCCTCGATCGTCATCGTCTCCGGATGATGCTTGTCGAGGTAGCGCTTCATGATGCGCAGGTTGCGCGTGTTCGACTTGAAGGCGAAGTCGAACAGGTCGCCGACGATCGGCACTGCGCCGATCAGCGTGTCCATTCCGATATTGCCCGCCATCCGCACGAGCTGGAACTTCGACATCCCAAGGTTGCGCGCTTCCCAGACGAGCCAGGCGCCCATCGCCGCCGTGATGAAGTCGCCGACCACGGGAACGAGGCCGACGATGCCGTCGAGCCCGACGCGCATGTTCGTGCCGGGGACCGCAAAGGCTCTGTCCAGCAGCCGCTCCATCGCTTCCACCCGGCGGCGCACGGACGCCGGGTCGCGGCCTACGGCAAGCTGAGCCGCGATCCGGTCGAATTCCTGCTGGTCGATCCTCGGCATCTATCTCTCTTCTGCGATGAGTTCGCCGAGCGCGTGCCGGGCGAACGGGTTGCGGCGGAAGCCCGTCATCCGCGGGGATACCAGGTTCCAGCGCACTGGCGAGGCGATCGGCACGAAGCTGACGGTGTCGCGCAGCAGCGCGTCGGCGAGGGCGAGCTGGGCGCGGCGTTCGGCGAGGTTCGGGTTCTCCCGCGCCAGCGCCAGCGCCTCGTCGGCTTCGGGCGAGCAGACGGGAACGAGGTCGCAGGTGAAGTTGCGCAGGTACCAGGCGGTCATGAAGGCGGGCGCGGGGAGGTCGACGAAGCGCAGCTCCGCCTCCATGCCGATCGCGACCCGCTGCGCCTCGAGGCCGACGGCGTGCCAGTCGCGCTGCAGATGGGCGAAGACGAGGCGGTAGCCCGGTCCCTCCGGCATCGCCACGCGCAGCCGGAGCGGTTCGCCCTCGCCGAGCCGCGCGAGCGTGCGCGCCGCCTCCTGCCGCCTCAGGACGAGCGGCGCCGCCGCCCAGTCGGGCAAGGCCGGCTGCCCGACCTCCTCCAGCCCCGCCGGCAGCAGCGCCTCGCGCCCCGCGAGACCCGGCACGGCCAAGGCCGCCGCGATCGCATCCCGGTCCACCGCCATCGACAGCGCCCGCCGCGCCGCCGGATCGGCGAACGCCCCGTCCGCCCGCTCGAAGACGAGCCCGAACAGACCCTCGACCGGGTCGAACTGCAAGGCCGCCGCCGGCAACCCCGCCGCGCGGACCACCGGCAGGTCGCCCGCCGTCCCGCCGGTGACGAGGTCCGCGCCGCCCGCCGCGAAGCGCGCCACCGCGAGCGACGCGCGCTCGCCTCGCAGGACGACCGGCGGCGCCTCCGCTTCGGGCTCCTCCTCGTCCTCCGGCGGCGGCATGGCGAGAAGCACCGACCCGTCGGCACGCGGAGTCGCGATCCGCGGCCCCGTCCCGAGCCCGTCCAGCAGCACCGCCATTTCGGGCTGGGCGAGGAGCTGCAGGAAGTGCGGCCGCGGCGCCTTCAGGGTGAATTCCAGCACTTCGTCGGTCATCGGCTCGATCGACTCGATGAGGCCGAGAATTGGCTTCAGGGAATTGCGGCTCGACCGGCTCGTCGCCGCGCGCAGCCGCGCCACCACCTGCGCCGCCGTCACCCGGCCGCCTCCAATCCACTCGGTGCGCCGGATCCTGAAGGTGTAGCGGCGGCCGTCGTCGAGCACCGCCCAGCTTTGGGCAAGCCCCGGCTCGATCTCGCCCGCCGAGTCGAAGCGCACCAGGCCCTGCGCGGCCGTGTCCAGCAGATAGGCCGAGGGCGCGTCGAGCGGGGCAAGGTTCGGATTGGCAAGCCGTGGCGGCCCGCCGATCACGCTCAACGTTACCGGACCGGTTTCCTCCCGCCCGCAGCCGCCGGCCAGCAGGAGAAGAAGGGCGCAGCCGCCAATGAGCCTCAGAGTCGACATTGCGAGCAGCACTAGCGCACCGCCGCGCCTCTTTACGACCCCTTGAAATGCGGCGGAGCGCGGCTCCTTTTTACGCCTCGTTCACTAATCCAAGCCTAGAACCCGCCATGAACAGAAGACGGCGCGGCATCAGCCCCCCTCGCGCGGGCGGCTCATCGTTTCACGAGCGCCGTGCCGAGCGCCTCGAAATCGAGGAAAACGCCGCGCTCACCCACGTCTACGAGATCGAGGTCAAGGTTCGCGATCTGTCGTCGTCGGGCTTCATGGCCGAATGCTCCGAATGGGTCGAGATCGGCAGCCACGTCTCCCTCGAAGTGCCCGGGATCGGAGAGGTGCGCGCCCAGGTCCGCTGGCAGGTCGGCACGCGGATGGGCGGCATGTTCCTCGATCCGATCAGCCTCGACCTTTGCGAATGGACCGCGACACGCGCCGAGGCTTCGCCGCTCGAAACCTGCTGACGCAAGGGCCCGCTGCCGCGCCGCGCGGCTGACGGGTCTTGCGAATCCGCACCGATTTCGCCGCAGCCCTGCAACAAAGAGGAAGGCGGACGGTTGGCTGCGGGCGGGAGGGCTGATGGAGGCCCTTATGTTGAGTGGTTTGATTGCGCTGTCTCTTCTCCAGGCCTCCGCGGCCGTGCCCGTCCAGGCGCCGCAGGGCTGGACCGTCGCACCGAGCGACGACGGTTGCCTCGTCCACACCGCGCAGCGCGCCGGGACGGTGCTTTCGGTCTTCGCGCTGCCGGACGAGGACGGCATCGGCTTCCTCCTCCAGAATCCGAAATGGACCGAGCTCGAGGACGGCGAGGTCTATCCGCTTTCCATCCGCTTCGACGGCGGCAGCGAATGGCCGATCCCGGCGCTCGCCCGCACCGCCATCGACGAGGACGGCCCCGGCCTCTTCTTCGCGATCCGCCCGGGCCGCGAAAATGGCGGGCGCGACTTCATCGACGATTTCAGCCGCGCCGGCGGCATGCGCATCGCGAACGACGGCGTTCAATACGGCAGTCTCGCCCTCACCGACAGCCGCGGCGCGACGCTCGCGCTCGCCCAGTGTCTGAGGACGATGATCGAAGGCGGGGGCAATCCCTTCTCGAACAGCGAAGGCGCGAGGACGGCGACTCGGATTTGACGGGCTGAGGGCCGGCTGCCAGTCTGGGCGCGGCTTTCGAAGGCATTGCTGCCGTGCTCACTGCCGTCCTTCTCGCCGCGATCCAGTCCGCGCCCGGTGCGCAGCCGCCGGCGATGCTCACGCCCGAGCGGCCGGCCGTCGTCCAGCGGCGCGCAGTGGAGGCGTGCGGGGAAGCCGTGGGCAGCGAGATCGTGGTGTGCGGCCGCCGCGAGGCCGACGCGCGCTACCGGCTCCCGCCGGAGGCTCCGGCGCCTGTGGCGGACGAACCGCGCAACATCCTCGGCTTCCGGATCTCGGAGAACATCCGCGCCCAGGTCGACCCGGTCCAGTACGAGCTTCCCAACGGCATGATCGCACGCGGGATCGTCGCGCGGGTGCGCATCGCGTTCTGAAGGAAGGCTCTCAACGCGCCCGGCGGTAGGGCACGAACTCGCCGAGGAACACCGCGCCGGTCTGCATCCTGCTCGACGAATCGTAGAGATGCACGACGTCGCCGCTGCACAGCTCGCTCGAGAACTGGCGGGTCACAAGCACGTCCCACTGGTCGAGCGAGCGGGCGCCGCCGCGCGGGCGGTTGACCCAGAGGGTGCCGCCCGATTCGTAGACGATGGCGGTGCCGTCGATGATCCGCGACGACGTGAAGCGAAGGTTGTGGAGGCAGCGCGTCGGCTTCCCTTCGACCCGGCCTTCGATGGCGCGGGCGAGCTGGGCCTCGGGCGTGCGGCGCTCGGCGGCGGCGGCGGCCGGGAGCGCGGCGGAAGCGAAAGCGGCGAGGGCGAGGAAGGGGGTGCGCATGACTGTCTCCGACAGGGGTTTGCAGTCACTTAAGGACTCGGACGCTGAACGCACGATGACCTTGCCGGGTCCCCAGAAGCGGGATTGCGCTCGTCCGTGTGTTAGCACTACATAACAGTTCGGAAAGGGAGGATTTTCGGGGTGCAGGAACACAAGCAAGCGGATGACGGCCTGCCGGGCGCCGCGGCGCCGGCAACCACGGCCGAGATCGTCGAGCGCATGACCACCCGCGTCGCGAACAGCCTCGTCATCGCCGCCGGCCTCCTCGCGCTCGGCATTTACTGGAGCGGCGACGAAGTCGAGACGCAGACCTACCAGGCCGTGGCGACACCCGACGGGCGGGTCATCCGGGTCAATACGCATAGCGGGTCGGTCGTTTCGTGCGACGCGACTCGCTGTCGCAGCGTCTGGCTGCATGGCGACGAGCTCGACCGCGTCAGCGAAGAAGTTGGGGAGCGCGTCCGGGAAGCGATCGAAGGCCGTGAGCCCGGGCCGCAGGGCCCCGGCGCACGGCCGGCACTCCCCGCGCCGGCGGGCGCTCCCGCAGCCGGCCAGCCGCCGCAGCAGCCCCAATCGGCGCCGGCACCGGCCCTGGCGCCCGCTACGCCCGCCCAGCCGCAGGCCGCGCCGCAGCCGGAGCGCTGACGCTTCAGCCGCCGCGCGACAGCCGGATCGCTTCCGCCGCGGTCGTGACGCCCGAGCGGACCAGCGCCCGCGCCGCCGCGCCGAGGTTCGGCGCGCCGCGAAAGGCGATGCTCGCGATCACCGCCGCGTCGCCGCCGTTCATGATCAGACGGCGCAGCGCGTCGTCGGGCTCCACCGATTCGAAGACTCCGGTGCGCCCGGCAAAGCCGCTCCCGGCGCAGTCCTGGCAGCCGCGCGGCGCGAAGGTGACGGCGCCGCTGTCGAAGCCGAGGAGCGAGGCAGCGGAGCCGCTCGTCTGAACGGGCTTGCGGCAGGCGCAGAGTCTGGCGACGAGGTGCTGCGCGACGACCAGCCGCAGCGCGCTGGCCAGCCCGAACGGATCGGCTTTCAGCGCTTTCAATCGCACGATCGCCTGGACGGCGTCGGGCGCGTCCACGGTTGCGATGACGAGGCGCCCGTCGCGTGCCGCCGCCACGGCCTGGCCGGCGATCTCGGGCGCGGCGACGGTGCCGGGCAGGACGACGTCGGGATCCTGGCGCAGCATGGCCGAGAGCACGGCCGCCGGGCCGCGCCGCGCCGAGACCGCGCCGTCGATCTCGCGCACGTGCGGGGAGGGGCGCTTGCTCCAGCCGGCCGCCCCGACGATCTCGCGCCCGCCGCCGGCGAGCTGCGCGACGCCGGCTTTCAGCGTCGTGCTCCGCCCCGATCCGCCGGTGCCGGCGATCAGGATCAGCCCCTCGCGCCTGGAAAGGGCCCGGGCATAAAGGTCCGCCATGGCGGGCGTCATTCCCAGATCCTCGAAGCGCGCCCGGTGATCGTCGCCCTGTGCGAGGTGAAGGACGATCCGGTCACCGCCCGCGACGGGCAAAGCGGCGACGGCGATCTCGCCAGGGACGCCGTGAGCGGCGCCGGGAGCGGCGAACGAGCCTTCCTGCGGCAGGTCCCGCGACTCGGCGCACAGCCCCGAGACCGCACGCACATGGGCCATGAACCAGGCCGGGTCCTCGCGGAGGCGGACGGCTTTGCGAAGCACGCCGCCGACGCGCAGGCGGACGGCGAGCCGCCCTTCGGTCGCTTCGATGTGCACGGCCGACGCGCGGCGCCGCATGGCGTCGGCGACAAGTCCGAGCAGCGCTTCGCCGGGCGCCTCCGCCTCGGCCGCGCGTGCGGCAAGGCGGCGCTTCGGTCGGTCCATCCCTTGAGGCTAGCCCCAGCGCATGACAGATGCGCGCTGTTTTCGTTACGTTCGAATGACAGAAGAAGTAAATCTATGTGACAGTCGTTCTTCAAACAGTCACATCTCAAGTTATCCAAGTCATTCCTCGCCGCTGTAACAATCGTATCACATTCCCTGCCTAGTTCGGACCTCGAAAGGCGAATCGCTTGTTCCTTCGCCTCGCCATCGACTCGGGGGTTTCGAAATGCTCAAAGTCCGCCTGCTGCTTGGCGCAGCCACCCTGGCGCTCACCACGCCCGCTTACGCCCAGATCGCCGCCGATGCCGCTCCGAACGCCGGCACCGGAGCCGAAGGAGCCGAAGCGCAGCCCGCCGGCGGGGAGGCCGAAGCGCAGCCCACCGGCGGGGCGGAAGCCGCACCTTCCGGGGGCGAAACCGCTCCTGCGGCTGACGACCAGAGCCTCACCGAAATCGTCGTCACGGCGCTGCGCCGCGAGACCAACCTCCAGGACACGCCAATCTCCATTTCGGTGATGAGCGACCAGGATCTCCAGAACCGCCATGTCCAGAGCCTGCTCGATCTCGGCGACGGCTCGATCCCGGGCCTGCGCGTCGCGACCTACGAGTCGCGCCAGTCGGCGCTCACCATCGGCATTCGCGGCATCGTCCCCGGGGACGCCAACCAGCCCGCGCGCGAGCAGGGCGTCGGCGTCTATATCGACGGCGTCTATCTCGGCCGCCAGCACGGCCTCAACGCCGCCTTGTTCGACGTCGAGCGGATCGAAGTGCTGAAGGGGCCGCAGGGGACTCTCTTCGGCCGCAACACCGAAGGCGGGGCGCTCAACATCGTGACCCGCGCGCCTACCGGCGAGTTCGGCGGGCGGCTCACCGCCGGCGTGGGCAATTACAACGCTTATAACGGCGCGCTCCATCTCGATCTGCCGTCCTTCGCGAACGTTGCGGTCAAGGTCGATGCCGTCGTCCAGCACCAGGGGGCGACGACGGACAATCCGCTCTCGGGCCAGCTCGGCTGGAACTATTACAATCGCTACGGCGGGCGGATCGCGGCGCGCTGGCGGCCGAGCGGCGAGTTCACCGCCGATTTCGCCTACGATATCGCGCGCGACGAGAACACGCCCTTCTACAGCCAGCTCATCAACTACAATCCGAACAATTATCCGGTCGCGACGCTCGCCCAGATCGTCGCCAACAACAACCGGCTGCCGGCCGGGACCATCGCGCCGCTGCCGCCGATCGTCACCGTCTCGGACCGGCGCATGGGCGCGGCCGACATCGGCGTGCCGCAGCAGCCGAGCATCGATCGCACGAACGGGGTCATGGCGCGCTTCGCCTGGGACGCGACCGACGATCTCGAGCTGCGCTCGATCAGCGCGCGGCGCACCGTCGATGCCGAGCAATGGGACAATTCGGGCGGCGCGCACCGGACGCCGAGCTTTCTCCCGAACGGCAATTTCTCCCGCTACAGCCTGTCGCACCTGAAGCAGCGCCAGCTCAGCCAGGAATTCCAGGCGGTGGGCAGCTTCCCCCAGGTCGATTACGTCGCGGGCCTCTATTATTTCAACGAGCGCGTGTCTGAGCGCGCCGCGACGCCGAACACCAATCGCTGGAACGCGACCGGCACCGGCTTCACGATCAACGATGCACGGGCGTGGGATCCAGCCAACTGGTCGGTCTCGCGGTCCAGCTTCGCGCGCTCTGTGAGCTATGCCGCCTTCGGCCAGTTCACCTGGACGCCGGCCTCGCTCGATACGGTCCACGTCACCGCCGGCGGGCGAGTCACCCACGACCGCAAGCGTGGCGACCTCATCAGGGTCAACAACCAACCGACGAGCTTCCCGTTCGAGATTTCGAGCACGCGCTTCGATCCGCTGCTGACCGTCGCCTGGGACGTGACTCGCGACATCAACCTCTACGCCCGCTACGCGACCGGCTATCGCGCCGGCGGGGCAAGCTCGCGCTCGCTGACCTTCCGTACCTTCGGCCCGGAAACCGCCGCCGCCTATGAAGTGGGCGCCAAGATCGATTTCATGGATCGCCGCGGCCGGTTCAACATCGCCGGCTACCTCATGAACCGGAGCGACAGCCAGTTCGACTTCGATTTCTACTTCATCCAGCCCACCGGCACGATCCGCCACACGCTGGAAACCGTGAATGCGTCCGGCACGACGAAAATCCGCGGCATCGAGGCGGACTTCGCCTTCCAGGCCGCGGAAGGGCTGACCTTCGGCGCCTCCTACGCCTTCACCGATTGGCAGGTGCCGCCGACCGCCAACCCGCTCGTCGCCGGCAACCCGCTGCAGCCCCTCTTCATTGTCTACACGCCCCGCCACGCGGCGTCGGGGTCGGTGGACTACCGCATGCCGATCGGCGCCGGCGGCATGGCCCTGCGCTTCCACCTCGACGGCAATTATTCGAGCAGCGCTTATTCGTTCGACAACGAAGACGTGAAGGCGGAGCCGAGCTTCATCCTCAACGGCCGCGTCTCGCTCGCCGACATATCGATGGGCGTGGGCGGGCAGACCCTCACCGTCTCGGCCTGGGCGCGCAACCTTCTGAACGAGCAGCATATCTACCGCCGCTCCAATGCCAATCGCGATCCGATCGACGGCAATTTCGGAACCGTCATTGGCGACTATGCCAATTTCAACGCACCACGCACCTTCGGAGTTGAAGCGCGTCTCGCCTTCTGATCCTGCTGGACGGCGGTGCGTACGCAGCCCGCCTCTTCGCGAGCGTGGAGCAGGAGAGGGGGCGGGCCTCAGCGCGTTTCGGCGGCCTGCAGGGCCAGGCGGGCGTCTGAGACGAAGACGAGCAGGTGCGTCATCCTCATCCCCGCCGGGGTGATTGCCAGAGCGGTCCGGAGGCCCTCTTCGTCGGTGCCGATGTCTTCGAACCCGAACACGGTCTGCATGTTGCGCGCGCTCGCAATCTCGGAGGCGCTCGGAGGGTCGATGTACATCGCCCTCGCATGCTTCTTCGCCTCCTCGCAGCGGGTGGGCTCGGGCCCGTCCACTCTGGCGATGAGATCGCATCGGTCGCGGAACGCGAAGATGGCGAAGATGCCGTTGCGCGTGCCGCTCGGAACGAGATGCCGGTCGGCGATCATGCGATCGGCGAGATATTCAAGATAAGGCATCAGCCGCTCCGTGCCGTGATAGGCTCCGAGGGCCGCGAAACGGGGCTCCCGAACGGAGCTTCGTTCGGCGCCGGCGAGTTCGGCGTCGGCGCCGCGCATAATCGCCTGGCCCTCGGCTATGCCGCCCGCGTCGAGATAGGCGCCGGCGCGAAACTTGAGGCCGATCTGCCCCGCCGGGATGTAACGTGTGCCGGCCCGGCGTTCGAGCATGACCGGCGCGAGTTTCAGCGCACATTGCCGGTCGCCGCGAAGCTGCGCGTCGTAGATGGCGCGTTCGATTCCGGTCGCCATGATTTCGGGGCGCTCCACGATGAAAGCGGCGGCCGCGTCGCACCAACGGACGTGCCCCAGGACTCGCGCGTACTGCGTCTGGAAGTCGCCGCGATCCTCGGGGTGGAGGCGGCGATCGGCGCGGGCGGCGTCCGCTTCGGCCCGCGCGGCGTCGAGCGCGCGAAGCATCAACGGCATGAGCCGCTCCTGGGTGGCGGCCGCCCCTGCGGGCTGCTGGTGTTGAGGCTGGGGCATGGGCTGAGAGGCCGCGAGCGCTGCCGCTGCAAGCATGGGAAAGAGATTCATGCTGCGATCCTATCTACTTAGGCGCTGCTTGCAAACCGGGCCGGGACGAGCCCGGTCGCTGCCGGTGGTGCGGACGGCGGGACTCGAACCCGCACGCCCCGAGGGGCAGGAGATTTTAAGTCTCCGGCGTCTACCGGTTTCGCCACGTCCGCACGCCCGCGACCATGCCCCGCTACGGCGCGGGGCGGAAGCCTCGATCTGTTCGAATGATGCGCGGGCGGCAAGCGGCGCGCGGAAAAGCTCAGTCGTTCGCGTTCGCGACGGCGAGGTTCAGGCGCTCGCGCATTTCCTTGCCGGGCTTGAAGTAGGGTACGCGCTTGGCCGAAACGTCGACCGGCTCGCCGGTGCGCGGGTTGCGGCCCTTGCGGGCGTCGCGGCCGCGTGTCGAAAAGGCGCCGAAGCCGCGGAGTTCGACCCGGCCGCCCTTGCGGAGCTGGTCGGTGATCGAATCGAAAAAGGCGCAGACGACCCGCTCGATCTCCTTTTGAGTGAGATCGGGATGATCCTCGCAGAGCTTCTGGACGAGTTCGGAACGGATCAACGAAACCCCCTCAGGTTCGGCAGCCGGCACGAAGCCGGCAACATGGCCGTCCCCCCAGACGGCTAACTTGGGTCAGCCTGTACGCAAAAGCCATGGAAATCAATAGGCAACGGCAGGCCGATCAAGCGGCGGGCGCGTCTTTCGAAACGCCCGCCGCTCAACGGGTTAGGACTTGTCCTTCTGCTTGAGCGCTTCACCCAGGATGTCGCCGAGGCTCGCGCCGCTGTCGGACGAGCCGTACTGGGCGACGGCCTGCTTTTCCTCGGAGATCTGGAGGGCCTTGATCGAGAAGTTCGGCTTCTTGGACCGGTCGAAGCCGATCACCATCGCGTCGAACTTCTGGCCGACCTGGAAGCGCTCGGGGCGCTGCTCGTCGCGGTCGCGGCCGAGATCGGTGCGCTTGATGAAGCCCGAAGCGCCGTCGTCGCCGACCTGCACTTCAAGCCCGCCGTCGCGAACCTCGAGCACCGTCACGGTGACGATCTCGTTCTTGCCGACGCCGCCGCCGGCACCCGCGCCGCCCTTGGCGACACCGCCGCGCTCGAGCTGCTTCATGCCAAGCGAGATGCGCTCCTTTTCGACGTCGACGTCGAGCACGACGGCCTTCACCATCTCGCCCTTGCGGTGGAGATTGAGCGCTTCCTCGCCGGTCACGCCCCAGGCGATGTCCGACATGTGGACCATGCCGTCGACGTCGCCCTCGAGCCCGATGAACAGGCCGAACTCGGTGGCGTTCTTCACTTCGCCCTCGACTTCGGTGCCGACCGGGTGGGTGTCGGCAAAGGCATGCCACGGATTGGCCTGCGCCTGCTTCAAGCCCAGCGAGATGCGGCGCTTGTCCTCGTCGACCTCGAGCACGGAGACTTCGACCTCCTGCGACGTCGAGACGATCTTGCCCGGATGGACGTTCTTCTTGGTCCAGCTCATTTCGGAGACGTGGACGAGGCCCTCGATGCCGGCTTCGAGCTCCACGAACGCACCATATTCGGTGATGTTCGTGACACGGCCCGTGAACACGCCGCCGACCGGATACTTGGCCGACGCGCCCTCCCACGGATCCGCCTCGAGCTGTTTCATGCCGAGCGAGATGCGCTGGGTCTCACGGTTGATGCGGATGATCTGCACGCGCACCGTGTCGCCGATGTTGATCACCTCCGAGGGGTGGTTGACGCGCTTGTAGCTGATGTCGGTGACGTGGAGCAGGCCGTCGATACCGCCGAGATCCACGAAGGCGCCGTAATCGGTGATGTTCTTGACGACGCCGTCAACGACCTGGCCCTCGGCGAGGCTCTGGATGAGGCCGGTGCGCTGCTCGGCGCGGGTCTCTTCGAGAATGGCGCGGCGCGAGACGACGATGTTGCCGCGGCGGCGGTCCATCTTGAGGATCTGGAAGGGCTGGGGCAGGTCCATCAGCGGGGTGACGTCGCGCACCGGGCGAATGTCGACCTGGGAGCCCGGAAGGAAGGCGACGGCGCCGCCGAGATCGACGGTGAAGCCGCCCTTGACCCGGCCGAAGATGACGCCTTCGACGCGCTCGTTCGCGGTATACTGGGTTTCGAGCTTGTCCCATGCGGCTTCGCGGCGTGCGCGGTCGCGCGACAGCATCGCTTCGCCCTGATGGTTCTCGACGCGGTCGACATAGACTTCGACTTCGTCGCCGACGGCGAGCTCGGCCTTCTGGCCCGGCGCGGCGAATTCGCGGAGCGCAACGCGGCCCTCGCTCTTCAGGCCGACGTCGATCACGGCCATGTCGTTCTCGATACCGGTCACGATACCTTTGACGACCCGGCCCTCGAAGCCCTGGTCCTCGCCGCCGAGGGTTTCATTCAGAAGTTTCGCGAAATCGTCGCGCGTCGGCATCGCCGCAGTGGCCATAAAAACTCTATCCTTCGTTCTTCATATTCCGGCCAGGGGTTGTCTCCCCTGGTCTTGGAACCTGACCGCCTCCGCCGCACCATTGCGATGGAGGCGCCCGTTGGGCTCAGTCCTGCCGGGTCTCTTGCTTCATTCCCTCACCCGCCCGCTTCGCGGGCACCCTCTCCCGCGATGGGGAGAGGGGGGAGTGGAAAAGCAAAAAGAGCGCGGCAGGGCGGGCGGTTCGCCTCTTTCCCTCGCGCTTTTCCATGAGCCCCCGCAAGCGCTTAGGCCCGCCGGACGCGGGGGGCTATAGAGGAGCAGGCTCTTGGGAGCAACCCACTAAGGCGAGGCGGGCAGGCGGCGGGCTTCAAGCGAAGCCATCGAGCCGCAGGCTTGCGCGGCGCCGTGCCGGCTGTCACGCATGGCGGATGGCCCACACGCCGCCCGAGCCCGGATACGATGCGTTGCTGCACTTCTGCTGCGTGCGCCTGGGCTATTGCGGCAGCGTGCGGGACGGCGAGCCACTCCAGGTCGACATGCTTCTTCCTGAAGAGGGCAGGGTGACCGCCGACCGCTTCGCGGACCTGGTCTTTGAAGCCGAGCAGATCGAACCGGGCGCGGACGAGAGCAGCCGGAAACAGTGGCGAGCGATCCGGGCCGCTTTCATCGAGCATCTTGGCGCCGACTCCGTCGACGCGGAGGCGCTCATGTACGGTTGGGAGAAGCGGGAAGGGTACGTTGCGCGAAACCGCACTTGACGCAGCACTTGTGTAGCAACATATCTACAAAGAGCGACGGAGTGCAGCTATGGGCGCCACTACCTTTTCGAGCCGCGAGTTCAATCAGGATGCGAGCCGCGCCAAGAAGGCGGCACAGAATGGACCGGTCTTCATCACTGACCGGGGCCGGCCGGCGCACGTGCTGCTCAGCATCGACGAATACCGGCGGCTGACCGGCGGGGGGCGCAGCCTTCTCGATGCGATCGCCGACCCCGAGGGCGGAGACTTCGACTTCGATCCGCCAAGGCTCGAAGGACCGATCGGGCGGCCGATCGACCTTAGCTGATGTACCTCCTCGACACGAACGTCGTGTCCGAGCTGCGGCGCGGCGAACGCGCCGACCCGCGCGTGCGCGCCTGGGCCGCGGCCCTGCCGGAAGCCGCCGCCTTCCTTTCGGTCGTCACCCTGCTCGAAATCGAGCGCGGCATCCTGCTCATCGAGCGACGCGACGCGCAGCAGGCGCGGCATTTGCGGCGATGGTTCGAGGGGCGCGTGCTGCCGGATTTTGGAGACAGGATCGTACCGATCGACGCGGCCGTCGCGCGCCGCTGCGCGGCACTCCACGTGCCGGACCCGAGATCAAACACGGACGCGCTGATCGCCGCCACGGCGCTGGTACATGGGCTGACTGTCGCAACGCGGAACACGGACGACTTCGAAGCCACGGGGGTGAAGCTGGTGAACCCTTGGAAGGGTAACGCGGCGTAGAGCTGACGTGGGTCCCGCCCGATGGTTCGATCTTGATGAGAATCCCACGCGCCCACTTAAGACAAGCTAAGGCGCGTACCCGCACAAGGCGTCTCCCGAGCTGCGCAAACAGGTATATGAGACCGAGAGCTGAATAGTTGAGATGGCATATTTTCGAGACCCGTCGGAGAGCTGCCGAGGATACAGGAGGTGATATATGAAGTGGTTGCTCGGCTGACTATCTATGCTGCGCCTGACGACGCGGGGGATTGGGACGGCCCCTGGTCGCTCGGAACGGCAAGACTGGTGGACGAGCAGTTCAACAGCGAAGCGGAGTGCCGAGATTATGCTGTGCGCCTAATCGCGCGAATGCATGAGGGGATGCCAGCTCCCACTCGCTACCGCTGCATTCCGGTGGAATCAGGTCTCCTGCAAGGCGCACCTCAATGATCTGAGACGCGGACCGAGCCTCTCCGCCAGCATGGTAGTGCTGCGGCGGCTAAGCACTAGAGTCGTCACATGTTGACCGCGTAGGTCGCATTTGGGCAGGTGGAGGGCAGCGGTTGGCGTAAGCGCATGCTTTTGTTTTGGAGCGAGAAGGATGCGCCATCGAGGGTGACATCCTGCGCCAGCGGAAATATTTCGCCGCCAGGGCCTACGATCTGGGTTCCGGCGCCTGACAACCGAGTGCCGTTCGGCCACACAGGCGTATAGGTCTGGTCCCGAACCTTGAAGGTCACGCAGTCATCTTCCGTCGAGAGGAAGCCGCGTGTCCTGCCCAACGGCAGAAGCGGGTCGGCCGTGTTGACCGCGATGAACGGCATCGGGCCCGAGCGCGTGGTGGCAGACGAGTTGGGCGTATCGTTGCTTCCGTCGCTCGGATCGGCTGTCAGGTTGCGAGTTGAGCTTTGATCTCCAGGTGACGGCTCGCTGCTGCACGACACCGCCGCAAGAGCCGGTGCAATCACCAGGATGCTTCGAAACCAGATACGCTTGAGCATGAGGCCGAAACCATGGCCGTCGTGGCGTTGTTCCGCAGGTTCGAACTTGCTCCGCTCGTTCGAACTCGTCACGCCGCCATTGCCGCCGTCGCCACTCAAGTCTGTTCCGTCAACCGCCGCACATCCTCGGCCAGCACAGCCAACACTGGCCGGGTCATGCACCCGAGCTCATCAAGTTCGTGCTCAGCCATGATCCGGATTTTCGCAAGCAGCGCCTCCAAGCTCGGCGCCGGCGTCAGGGCGAGGCGCACGGCAGCGCGCTGCATCGGGGCGGTGCAGCGGTTGTAGAAGGCTTCTTCGGCGGCATCGACCTGGGCGAACGCGGCGTCGCAGAGGGGGCGGCCTTGTTCGCTGGCGCGGGCGGCTTCCCAGCTTCCGAAACGTTGAGCGAGGGCCGCCTGTTCTCGTTCGTAGCGGTCGTTGGCCTGGCGGTAGAAGCCGGTTTCGGCCGCTTCCCTCGTGCGGGCGGCGAGGCGGCGGTAGGCGGCCAGGCGGCGGTTCCAGAGGGTGCGGGCGGGGGTGGGTTGTTCCGCGCGGCTCGCAATGGCGGGCGCGGGGAGGGCGGCGATCGGGAGAGAGGCCGCGGCGCCTAGGAGGGCACGGCGGGTGGTGCTAAACGGCTCGGTAGCCATGGCTCACCTCATAGACAGGTGGTTGTGGTCAGAGCCGGGGGGAAGTTGCCGCTTCCTCTCGGCTCGTCTTCTGGTAGCACGAAGCCATGGCTGATACAATAACTGACGCCGCGAATTCACGAAAGAAGCGGCCCGGGCAGACGGGCGAGATGATCTCGACGCGTGTGCAGCCAGATATGCTCAAGCGCCTCGACGCATGGCGGCGGGAGCAGGAGGATTTGCCAAGCCGGCCGGAGGCGTTGCGGCGGCTGGCGGAGAAGGCGCTGGCGCAGCCCTAGGGCGCCTCTCCGCGTCCTCTGCGGCTCCGCGTGAAATCCTCTTTTTTGTTCGCGCGGAGGCGCAGAGACGCGGAGGGGCCTAGCGGGTTGTGGCGTTTGCGCCTTCCGAGGGGCCTGTTTTTTGGTGCCCGCTGTCGCGGGCGTGGGGAGTGGGAATGGCTGAGATCGTAAACCTGCGGCAGGTGCGCAAGGCTAAGGCTCGGGCGGCGGGGGCGGCTCGGGCTGCGGAGAAGAGAGCGGCCTTTGGGCGGAGCAAGGAAGAGAAACGCGCCGACGCGGCCGCTCGGGACAAGGCGCGGCGGGAGCTCGACGGGGCGAAGATCGAAGGGGAGTGAGGCTGCTCCTCGCGGATGAACCTCCGCGAGCTCCGCGCCTCCGCGTGAAATTTCAATTTGGCTCACGCGGAGGCGCGGGGGGCGCGGAGGCGGAGGTTGATGCCGTTCCGCGCGGGCAGGTTTGCTCAGGACGATCGAGTAAAAATCTTTAGGCGCCTCAGCCTTCGGCCTGGAGGCGGTCGGCGAGGGCCTGGATTTCTTGCGGTTCGAGGAGCCAGGTGCGGGTCTTGCGGCCTTCGCGGTGGACGGGGCGGGTGAGGAGGATGCGGGCCTCGGCTCGCGCTTCGGGGCGGAAGATGGCGAAGTGCATGGCGCAATCGCGGATCGTGCCGATCACCGGCGCCTTGCCGCCCAGGTCGATCAAGGTTGCAGGCTCGTCCCAGGCGATGGCAGACACACGAAAGCTCCCGTTGGTGCGCGAGGCTTCAAGAGCATCGGGGCGGCTGGAGATCAAGGCGGGAAGGCGAGGAAAGCTGCGAACCAGGCTCAGCGCGTGCCGGCGCAAGGCGGACTATGGCTCGGTGGAGGAGGCGGAAGCGGCGGCCCTGCGCTCGGGGCTGGCGCTCCGCGCCTATCGCTGCGACCGGTGCGCTCGCTTTCATCTGACGAGCAGGACGAAGGGCAAGCGTGTGCCGAGGACGGATCTGGGTGAGGCGGGGGGCGATCCGCAGCGGCTGCTGGGAGACTTCAGGACCGATCTGTGGCTGCCGCGGCTGGAGGCGGGGCGGTGCGGGCGCTGGTCGCTGGAGGTGATGCAGGCCCATTCGGCGCGCGGCTATTGGGGCGGGCTTTACGCCATTTCGGGCGCGGCGTTCCTGACGGGACCGTTCGAAGAGCATGGCGCGGCCTGGATGTCGCTCGTGCCGATGGAGATCGAAAGCCAGGAGATCGGCATCGCTTCGGCCTCCGGCCACACGGCCGTGCTCGGGCTGGGCCTGGGCTGGTGCGCGGCGAACGTGGCGCTGAGGCCGGAGGTCGAGCGGGTGACGGTGGTGGAGCGCGATCCCGAGATCGTCGCCCTGGTGGAGGCGCTGGGCGTGTTCGGGCAGCTTCCGGAGGGCGCGCGGGCGAAGATCGAGGTGGTGGCCGGGGAGGCGCTCCTCTGGCGGCCGGGCGAGCCGGTCGACAGCGTCCAGGCGGACATCTGGGCGAAGTTCGTCGAGCCCCAGAAATGGGACGACGTGCGGCGGATGCACGACAATATCGGCGCGCGATCCCTTTATTTCTGGGGGCAGGAGCTCGAGCTGTGGCGCCTCGCCTGCAGGGCGCGGGGGCGGGTGCCCGAAGAGTTCGGCGCGGACGAACTGGAAGCGCTGGTGCGCGGGACCGGGCTGCCGCTTGCGGGGGAGACGGGCCCGGGCGAGGCCGCGCGGATCGCCGAGGCGGCGCGGTGGTGGACGCCCCGCGACCAGGGCTGGTGGGACACGCAGTGAGGCGCGGCGCCTAGAACACGTCCGCGAGCAGATCCGCCTGGCTATGCTCGCGGTCGAGCGCTTCGATGACCGCGGCCGTGATGTCGGGGAGCGCGCGGCCGCGCGCCGCGGGATCGCGCGGGGCGAAGACGGCTTCGGCGCCGCGCTCCAGCAGGATGCGCTCCACGATCGGATCGATGAGGCGCAGGAGGTTGGCGCTGAATTGCCGCGCGCGGTCCGGCGTCTGGGCGCGGTCGAGGGCGCGCGACGCGCGGATGCTCGCCTCCCTCTGGCCGCGCAGCGCCTCCTGGTGCATGTCGGCCGCGGCCTCCTTCTGGGTGACGCCGCGGCCCCAATGGTTGCCGTGGAGGGGTTCGTCGCTGTCGACGCGGGTGCGGGCGCTGGCCACCTGGTTGCGCGCTGCGTCGGCCCGCAGGCGCTCGAGCGCGCGGCGGCAGGCGGCGCAGCGCCGCGCGATCCGCTCGACGTCGACGACGAGATCGGTCGGCCGCTCGCCGGTGACGACGATCGCGGGATCGCCGGCAGGATCCGGGGTGGCGGGCGCGGAGGCCGGGGGCGGGGGCGCCGGGTCGGCCTGGGGCGCCAGGGCGGAAGCGCCGGCGGCGAGGAGCGACGCTGCGACGAAGTTACGGAATTGCGCGCGGGTCATCGCCTCTCCTTCGGCTCGGCTGAAGTGGAACGTTACGCGTTTCGGCGCGGTTGTAAACGGATGCGCCGCAGCGTGCGGCACCGGGCGCGCGGGCGGCACGCCGGAGCGAGGATGTTCGGGTGACGAGCGACGAAGCCAGGGTGCTGCAGTCCGAAGTGCTTGCGCTGCAGGCGGTGCTGATGGCGGTGTTCCGGCGGCTGGTCCGCGACCGGCCCGATCTCGACGGACTGTTTCGAAAGGCGTTCGACGAGGCCGAGACGATCCTGGCCGGAGTCGCGACTCGGGACGGGCTGGAGGACGCGCTCGGCACCACGACCGGCGCGCTCCAGATCATCGACGAGCTGCGCAATGCCGTGCTGCGCGACGCGGACCGCTCCGCGGCGGTGCCGCCGGGTTGAGGTGGGCCGAGCGGCGGTAACCTTTCGGTGAGGATCGGCGCGTAAAGCGAAGCCTCGCACGAACGGCGTGCGCGAGGAGGTTCGAGGCATGTGCCTGGCACAGGATGCGATGGTGTTCCGGTTCGCCGCGGGGCCCGACATGCTCGTCATGGCTTCGCTCATCGCCTTTTACGCGGTGCAGCTCGCCCGCAACACGCTGTTCGCCGGGCTGAGCGTCGCCGGGCGCCCCGCCTGAAGCCTTAAGCGGCCGACGGGACGCTCAAGCCATCCGGCCTCAACGCCGTCACGCCGCGCCGCGCGCGTCGCAGCGGTGGTTACCCCAATGGCGCTGCCAAACGACGGTGGTGCCGCTTTCGACCATCGCGCAGCTGAGATCGACGCCGTCCTCGCGGCTGCAAAAGGCGGCGCGGCGGCCGTAAGTGTCGCCCACCTGGCGGCAGTCGAGGCGCCGGCCGTCGGCGAGGGCGGCGAGTTCGCGGGTGGCGGCTTCGGCGCTGGCTTCGGGACAGGGATGGCCGGGAGAGCAGGAGCCGTCCCGCTCGCGCGCCGCGACGCCTGACAGGCGCACGCGGATCGGGCGCCCGTCGGCTTCGGTCTCGCGGCAGCGGAAGGTGTCGCCGTCGCTCACCGCCGTCACCGTGCAATCGAAGCTGCGCGCCGCGCGTGCGTCCCGGGAGGCGGGCTTCTCGACGCCCGGGATCTGCCCGGCCTCGTACTCGGCAGCGGGCGCGTCCGAAGGTGCCGGCTGGCCGCAGCCGCCGAGCGGCAACGCCGCCGCGGCGAGCAGGGCGAGCAGCGCCCGTTTGGTATGTCCCCCGATGTGCATGGTCGCGAGGATGCGGCGCGCGGGCGTGCGCTACTATCCGCGTAAATGCGTGTATTCACAGGAATATGTTTCGGGAAAGCGGGGAATGACGGCGAGTTCCCGCTCAGCTGCGAGTGCGCGTGAACCTGCGAAGCACCTTGGAGTGACGGCTGCAAACTCGCGGCTTCCGGCGCCAAGAAGCTCGCTTCGCTCGCGCCCCTCCACCGCACTTCGTGCGATCCTCCTCCCCTGCAAATGCAGGGGAGGATGTTTAGCGGCCCAGACGGCTTTCGACCAGGCGGAGGGCTTCGGCGACGGCGGCTTCGACGCCGAGGGCGCTGGTGTCGAGGAGGTCGGCGTCGGGGGCGCGGAGGAGGGGGGCGGCGGCGCGTTCGCTGTCGCGGGCGTCGCGGGCGCGGATGTCGGCGAGGACGTCTTCGTAGCGGACCTGGAGGCCGCGGGCGTGGAGCTCGTCGGCGCGGCGGCGGGCGCGGGTTTCCGGGGAGGCTGTGACGAAGAGCTTGGCGTCGGCGTCCGGGGCGATCACCGTGCCGATGTCGCGGCCGTCGAGGACGGCGCCGCCGGGCTGGGCGGCGAAATGGCGCTGGCGCTCGATCAAGGCGGCGCGGACCAGGGGGTAAGCCGAGATGCGGCTGGCGATGCCGCCGACGCCTTCCGAGCGGAGTTCGGGATCGTCCAAGTCGATTTGCGACACGTCGCAGGCGCGCGCCGCGTGGAACTCGCTTTCGGGATCGAGCCCGAGGCGCAGGAGATTGAGCGCGGCGGCGCGGTAGAGCATGCCGGTGTCCATGTGCGGCAGGCCGTA
>DASQND010000029.1:0-2994 GCA_035645215.1 Allosphingosinicella sp. | reverse complement strand
TTGCAGGCGAAGGGGGCGGGCAGGCCGGACTTCCTCGCGCTGTCGAGGATGTTGCCGGCCTCGGCGTCGAAGGCGACGCGGCGCTTGCGGCCGTCGAGCGTCACCATCATCGTCAGCCCCTCGGCCTCGCGGGAGAGCGCCTCGAGCTGGGCCTGAAGCGCTTCGGGGGGACGGCCGGCGGTGAAGCGTTCGAGATGGATCTTCTCGCGCGCGACGCCCGCGGCGAGAAGCGCTTCCTCGGCCGCGTCCATCATCGGGCCGGGGCCGCAGATGAAGAAGCCGGCGGCACCTTCCGCGTCGACGAGCCGGCTCAGCACCTCGTCGCATTTCGCGCGGTCGAGCATGCCGTTGAACAGTTCGATGTCTTCCATCTCCTCGGCGAGGAAATGGTGCACTTCGAGCCGACCCATGAATCGGTTCTTGAGGCGGGCGAGCTCTTCGAGGAAGATCACCGACTGGCTGTCGCGGTTGCCGTAGATGAGGGTGAAGCGGCTCGCGGGCTCCGCGTGGAGCGCCGTGCGCAGCAGCGACATGACAGGCGTGATGCCCGAGCCGCCCGCGAAGCCGACATAGTGGTTCGACGCCGCGGGATCGAAGTCCCAGGTGAAGCTCCCATGCGGCGGCATGACGTCGAGCTCGACGCCTGGCCTGAGAGTGTCGTTCGCCCAGTTCGAAAAGAGCCCGCCGGCGATGCGCTTCACCGTCACCTTGAGCTCGCCGTCCTCCGGCGCGACGCAGAGCGAATAATTTCGGCGCACGTCCTCGCCGCCGATTTCCGCCCGCAGCGTCAGGTGCTGGCCGGGGCGGAAGCGATAGGTTTCGCGCAGTTCCTCCGGCACTTCGAAGCGGATCGAGCGCGCGTCCGCGGTCTCATCGATCACTTCGGCGACGCGCAGGCGATGGAAGGAGACGCTCATCGCCCGGCCCTCAGTGGCATTTGAACAGGTCGAAGGGCTCGGCGCAGGAAAGGCAGCGCCAGAGCGACTTGCACGGCGTGGAGCCGAAGCGGCTGATTTCCGCGGTCTCCACCGATCCGCATTGCGGGCAGGCCGGCGCGCGCTGCCCTGCGGCGAGCGGCGGGGCGATGCCGTAGGCGTGCAGCTGCTCGCGGCCTTCCGGGGTGATCCAGTCAGTGGTCCAGGGCGGCGACAGCACCGTCTCGATGCGGACGGCGCGGTAGCCGGCCGCGTCGAGCGCATCGCGGATGTCGCGCTCGATGACGTGCGTTGCCGGGCAGCCGGTGTACGTCGGCGTGATCGTCACTCGCCCCGGCTCGACGGAGCGGACGATGCCGAGGTCCACCACGGAGACGACCGGAATCTCCGGATCGGGAACGGAGGCGAGCACGTCCCAGATGCCGCTCGCTGCATCGATCTCCAGCGTGACCACAGCGCTCACCACACAGCGTCCGGATAGGTGCGGGGGAGGAACTGCATCGTGCAGAGGAGGTGCCCCAGATGCTCCGAATGGTGCCCGCGCCGGCCGCCCAATATGGGGCGCTGGTCGGCGGGCGGCTCGAGCGTGGCTTCGGCGAGGACGCTCCGCACCGCGGCGAGATAGTCTTCGCGAAACAGCGTCACGTCGGTGCCGAGGCCTTGCGCCGTCATCTCGCCCGTCACCTCGTCCGTATCGAACAGCTCCGGGACGAAGCGCCACATCCAGTCGAGCCCGGCGATCATCCTGCGGCGGCTTTCATCGGTGCCGTCGCCGAGGCGGATCACCCATTCGGCGCTGAGCTCCTGATGGTAGGTCACTTCCTTCGCCGCCTTCGCGGCGATCGCGGCGACGCGCTCGTCGCTGGAGGCGGAGAGCCGATCGAACAGCATCTTCTGCCAGGTGGAGAAAAGGAACTGCCGCGCCATCGTCTGGGCGAAGTCGCCGTTCGGCTGCTCGACGAGGAGGCAGTTCCTGAAATCGAGCACGTCGCGGCGAAAGGCGAGCGCGTCGCCGTCGCGGCCCTTGCCTTCCACTTCGCCGGCATGTTCGAGGAAGAAGGTCGCCTGGCCGACGAGGTCGAGCGCCATATTGGCGAGGCTCAAGTCGACTTCGACGGACGGCGCGTGGCCGGTCCATTCGGAGAGGCGCTGGCCGAGGATCAGGCTGTCGTCGCCGAGACGGAGGAGGAAGTCGAAGCGGGCGCGCTGGTGCTCCACGGTTGGCGCATCGAAGGCGCCGTGCGTCCCGGCGCGCGCGGCGTTCGCTTCGTCCTCGGGGCGGATGGGGGGGAGTGAAGGCACGTCAGCAGCGCCCGCTTAGAGGTGGCGGAGTACGAGACCCACTCCGTTCGCCCTGAGCTTGTCGAAGGGCTGCCCTTCCCTTCGCCGGAAGCCGCAAAGAAGGACAGGGCTTCGACAAGCTCAGCCCGAACGGTGTTTCCCAGTTCAATCCGGTTGCCGCCGCAACGCGCCCACTGCCCCTCATATATGCTTCACGTCGTCGGGGATGTTGTAGAAGGTCGGGTGGCGGTAGACCTTGTCGGCAGCGGGATCGAACATCTGGGCGTCGTCGCCGGGGTCCGACGCGACGATCTGGGCGGAGGGCACGACCCAGAGGCTGATGCCTTCCATCCGGCGCGTGTAGGTGTCGCGGGCGTGGCGGAGCGCAATCTCCGGGTCGGGCGCGTGGACGGAGCCGACGTGGCGGTGCGAGAGCCCGCCCTTCGAGCGGACGAAAACTTCCCAAAGGGGCCAGTCGCTCATCGGCCGCACTCCGTCATTGCGAGGAGCGAAGCGACGAAGCAATCCAGCGGGCCTCCGAGGCCGCTCTGGATTGCTTCGCTTCGCTCGCAATGACGTTGGAGAAACATCACGCCGCCTCCGCCTTGCGCGCGCGCTTCTGAGCATATGCGTCGGCGGCTTCGCGGACCCAGGCGTTGGTTTCCCACGCCTCGCGCCGCGCCTTCATGCGCTCCTTGGCAACCGGGCCTTCGCCGCGGACGACCGCGTAGAATTCCTCCCAGTCGATCTCGCCGAAATCGTAGGCGCCGCGCGCCTC
>DASQND010000028.1:0-95097 GCA_035645215.1 Allosphingosinicella sp. | reverse complement strand
TGGAGCAGGTCGCCCTTGGTCACCCAGAAGTTCTTCTTCGCGCCGACGCCGACGTCGAGCTGGAAGCAATGGTCGCCCATCTCCTCCTTGGTAAAGGCGATCTGGCGCTGGGAGCGCGCTTCGAGGCTGCGCAGGAACGGCGTCCGCACGGCGGAACTGTAGAAGCCAGTCGGCGAGAAACGGTGGAGGAGGATGTCGCCTTCCTCCAGCTCCATCAGCCGCCGCTTCCACTCCTCGGGAATCGGGCTCTCCTGCGTCAGGAGCGGCCGCGTCCCGAACTGAAAGGCGATCTGGCCGAGCTCGGGATTGTCGATCCAATGCTCCCACTCCTTGAGGTTCCACACCCCGCCCGCCATCACGATCGGGATTTCGTCCGAAATCCCGCCCGCGCGCATCGTGTCGCGCAGCGCCTTGACGCGCGGATAAGGGTCCTGCGGCACCAGCGGGTCCTCGGCGTTGGAGAGGCCGTTATGGCCGCCGGCCAGCCACGGATCCTCGTAGACCACGGCGCCGAGATACTCCGCCGCCTTGGAATAGGCCCGCTTCCACAGCGCCGAAAAGGCGCGCGCGGAGCTGATGATCGGGAGATATTTGACGCCGTAGGAAGCGGCGATCTCGGACAATTTGTAAGGCATGCCGGCGCCGCAGGTGACGCCCGCGATCATGCCCTTGGTCTGTTCGAGCACGCCGTGGAGGATCGGCTGCGCCCCGCCCATTTCCCAAAGCACGTTGATGTTGATCGCGCCCTGGCCGTTGGTCATCTCGTAGGCGCGCTTCACCTGGTCGACGGCACCGTCGATCCCGTAGCGGATCAGCTCCTCGTGCCGCTCGCGCCGCGTCAGCGCGTGATAGACCTGCGGGATGATCTTGCCCTCGGCGTCGTAGCTGTCGGCATTGACGGCCGAGACGGTGCCGATGCCGCCCGCCGCCGCCCAGGCGCCCGAGCTTTGGTGATTGGTCGCCGAAACGCCCTTGCCGCCCTCGATCAGCGGGAGGACTTCACGACCCGCATAGCGGATCGGGCTGATACCCTTGAACATTCTACCTCCGAAAAGCCGACGCGCCTCATAGTCGGCACGGCGCCGCCGCGCAAAACCTATGTTGCGGCTGTGTGGGTGAACGCATCGCGGCGCCCGATGGCTGCACCGTAGAGCGCGGCATAGCGTGCGATCATCCTCGCTTCGTCATATTCGGCCGCCGCCTTCTCGCAATTGGCGCGGCCGATGGCGCGGCGGAGGTCCGGGCGGGCGGCAAGCGTGTCGAGGGCCGCCGCGAGGGCTGCCTCGTCCGCGCGCCCGACGACGAGCGGGCGATTGTCCGGCGGAAGCATCGAAGAGATGTCGCCGACGTTCGTCGCGACGACGGGCAAGCCGGCCGCCATCGCTTCGATCATCGAGATCGGGAATTGCTCGCTGTCCGACGACAAAGCGAAGATGTCGAACGCGCCGATCCAGCGTGCCGGATCGGAAAGGAAGCCCGGCATGTGGAGCCGCCCCGCCACGCCCAGCCGCCGCGCTTCGGCGGCGATGCGCTCGCTCTCCGGCCCCTCGCCGACGATCACCAGCCGTGCCTTCTTCTCCGACATCGCCGCAAAGGCACGGACGAGGCGCGGAAGGTTCTTGACCGCGCGCAGGCCCGCGACGGTGCCGATGACGATCTCGCCCTCGGTGCGGGCGAGGCCCGGCAGCTCCGGCCGCTGCGCCTGCCTGTAGCGCGCGACGGGAATGCCGTTCGCAATGCGCTCGACCCGCCCGCGCGGCTGCTTCCAATCCTCGAGCGCGATCGTCTCCAGCCGACCCGACGGCACGACGAGCCGGTGCGCGCCGGGAAGCCCGACCCGGCGGTACAGGTTGCGCTTCGGATCGAGCCGCTCCGCCTCATCCTCATTGAACCCGTCTTCGTGATGCACGAGCGGCGGTCCGCCAAAGAGCCGCCGCGCCATCACCGCGTCGAACGCGCCCCAATTATAGGTGAGGACCAGGTCGAAGCCGCGCAGGTAGCGGGCCAGCCGACGAAGCCTGAGCGGCGTCGGCCGCCCGGCGAGCGGCGGCGCGTCCTCCGGGAAATCGGCCCGCACCGCACGTTCGATCGCGCCGCGCGCGCCGAGCTTCCCCGGCATTCCGCTCAGGATCGTGTGCTCCGCCGCGTTCCCCCACGCGTTCATCAGCCGAACCGCGCGCGCTTCCTTGCCGCCCAGGGAAAAGGTCGAATGGCAGTGGAGGATGCGGACGCTCGCCATGGCCCAGCATCGGCGATCCATGGCTTTCGCGCCAGTCCCGCCGTTTCGGGATCGCGCAAAGCTTGCAAGCCGCTCGAAAGACGGCCATTCCCTACTGACACAAATGTAGGTTCGCCGGGGGGCGAGCCATTGGGGAGGGAATTTCAATGCGTATCCTGGCCAAGAGCCTGCTCATGTCGGCCGTCTCGGCGGCGGCATTCGTTGCCATTCCGGCAGAAGCCCAGACCGTCACCCGCATCGTCGCCTTCGGCGACAGCTATGCCGACGAAGGCAATCTCTTCCAGCTCCTCGGCATCGCGCCGCCTCCGGCCTACCCGCGCGGCCGCTTCTCCGATTCGACCAACTTCGTCGATACGATGGCGCAGATCCTCCAGGTCCCGGTCGACAATTTCGCGATCGGCGGCGCCTTTACGGGCAGCGGCAACATCAACGGACCCGGCATCCCCGGCTTCACCCTCGAATATCAGTCCTTCCTCGCCGGCGGCGGACCGGCCGCCTTTCCGCGCGTTTCCGGCAAGTTCAGCGAGACCGACCTCCTCGTCGTCTCGATCGGCGGCAACGACGCCCGCGCCTACGAGCGCAGCCTCGGCCTGACGCCGACGCCCGCGCAGATCCAGGCGCTCCTCGCCGGCGTACCCGCCCAGGCGCAGCAGCGCGTCGCCGAAACCGCGACCGGCCTCAGCGCCCTGATCGGCGCCGGCGCCCAGAACATCACCTTCCTCGCCGGCGACGTCGGCCGCCTTCCCGAAGTGGTCGGGCTCCCCATCGCCCAGGTCGGCAGCGCCTACGCGACTGCTTTCAACGCCGGAATCCGCACCCAGCTCGCGACCTATGCGAACCAGGGCGTGATCGTGAACTATCTCGATCTCAACCGCATCGGCGATGTCGTGAGCGCGAACCTCTCGTCCTTCGGCCTGATCAGCGCCGGCGCCTGCCCGGTCGCCTGCGCGGCGAACCCGGACGTGGCGCGCCAGTTTCTCTTCTACGTCGATCAGGTGCACCTGACCTCGCGCGGCTTCGAGATCGTCGGCCAGTACGGCGTCCGCCAGCTCGAGGCGCCGCTCCAGCTTCAGGCGCAGGGCGAAGCCGGCCTCCAGGCCGCCCGCAGCTTCGGCGGCGTGATGCTCGGCCGCCTCGACCTTTCGTCGGCGCGCTTCGCCGAAGGGCATAGCGGCATGAACGTCTGGGCATCGGGCAACATCGCCAGCATGGACCGCCGCCGGAGCCTCACCAGCCTCGCCTACGACCTTGAAACCGTCTCGGGCAGCGCCGGCGTCGAATACGACATGTCCTCGGGCTTCATCGTCGGCGCGGCCGGCGCCTACACCCGTTCCGATTCGGATTTCGAAACCGGCACCGGCGGCGGCCGCGCAAGCGGCTGGCAGCTTGGCGGCTATGCCGGCTGGAACGGCGGCGGCGCCTTCGTCCAGGGTTATGCCGGCCTCGGCACGCTCGATTATGAAATCTCGCGCGACGCGGTGATCGACCAGATCTCGGCCGATCCCGACGGCAAGACGATGACGGCGGGCGCGGAAGCGGGCTATCTCATGCCCTTCGGCGGCGTCAGCATCGGCCCCGTCGTGGGCGTCCGCTACGCCCGCGCCGAGATCGACGGCTATACCGAGACGGGCGACCCGGTTCTCACCCTCAACGTCGAGGACCAGAGTCTCAATTCGCTCACCGGCTCGGCCGGCATCGAAGCGCGCGCCACCTACGACGTGAACGGCCTCTCGCTCCAGCCCTACGCTTCGGCGTCGGTCGAAAAGGAGTTCGAGGGCAATGAGCGCAGCGTCCGCTACGCGCTCACCGCCGCGCCGGAGATCGTCAACACCTTCAACCTCCCGGGCCGCAACCGCGACACCTACGGCCGCGTCACGGGCGGCGTGAACCTGAACCTGGGCTCGGCCCTCGCCCTCCAGGTCCAGGCGAGCTCCACGCTCGAGCACCGGGAAGGCAACGAGTTCAACGGCTCCATCGCCCTGCGCCTGGGCTTCTAGGCTCGGGCTTGGAGACTCCGACTGGGTAAACTCCCCCGCCGTTCGGGCTGAGCTTGCCGAAGCCCTGTCCTTTCTTTCTGCTTCCGGGCAGGAGAAGGGCAGCCCCTCGACAGGCTCAGGGCGAACGGAGTGGGTCTCCAACCGCGACGCCTTCCATCGTTCATCCCCCGCGACCCGCCGATCCGGTCTTGACTGGATCGGCGCGCGGGACCAAGGCGCGCACCGACTTGATCTAAATCAAGTTCATTTTGGTGCCGATACGATGTCAAAGCCCAAGCGCATCCTGGTCGTGGAAGACGAGCCGATCGTCGCCCTCTCGCTTCAGGACATGCTGGACGATCTCGGGTTCGAAGTGGTGGGCCCCGCCTTCCGCGCCGCCGCCGCGCTGGACCTTGCCCGAAGCGAAGCGATCGACGCCGCCATCCTCGACGTGAACATGGCCGGCGAGACCAGCTACGGAGTCGCCGAGGCGCTCCGCGCCCGCGGCATCCCCTATCTCTTCGCGACCGGCTACGGCCGCCAGGGCCTGGAGCCCGGCCACGAGGACACGCTCGTCCTCCAGAAGCCCTACCGGGAGGCGCAGGTCGCTAAGGCAATCGAAACGCTGCTCGGCTAAGTATAAGTGCCGGGTTCCCCCGGCGGCCCCTGCGTGGCAGGGCTCGCAGCTTATTGGAACGTGGTAAGCTTATGAATAGAACAGTCTTGTTGTGCGACGACGACCCCTTGCTGGTCGACCTCGTCCAGTATCGCCTCGCCGCGCGCGGCTGGGAGGTGAGCGTCGCGCGCGACGGCGGGGAGGCGATGGAACGGCTCGCCGATGGGGCACCCGACGCGATCGTGCTCGATGCGATGATGCCGGTGGTCGACGGCTACGAAGTGCTCCGGCGGCTGCGCGAAAGCCCGGCCACTGCAACGACGCCGGTGATCATGCTCACCGCGCGCAAGCAGGAAACGGACGTGCTTCGCGCGCTCGATCTCGGCGCCAGCGACTATATGGTGAAGCCCTTCATCCCCGAAGAGCTGGTGGCGCGCCTTGCCCGCCTGACCGGGGAGCAGGCCAGGTGAAGCGCCGCCTCCTCGCGCTCGCCGCGCTCGGGCTCGTCTCGGCGACGCAGCCGGGCACCGGCCCGGATCCCGAGCAGCTCTACCGCGACGGCGTCGCCGCGCGCCACGCCGGCGAGAGCGCCCGCGCCGTCTCGCTCCTCCGCCAGGCCGTGGCCGCGCAGCCCGACAATGCCGACGCGCAGCTCCAGCTCGGCCTCGCCTTGCTCGCCGACGGGCAGCTCGACCTGGCCGAGGCCGCGCTCCGCCGCACCCTCGACATCGCGCCCGATTATGAGGATGCCCGCATCGCCCTCGCCCGGGTCGAGCAGCGCCGCGGCAACCGCGCCGGCGCTCTCGCCGCGCTCGAGCCGGTGAGCCCCACCAACCGCGACGCGGCGGGCCTCAGGACCCAGCTCTCCGGCCCCGGCGAAGAGGCCGAAGCATCGGAATACCGCTGGCAGCTCAACGTCGACGCCAGCCACAGCGAGCTCGAAGGCGGCCAGCCGGACTGGCGCGAAGGCAATGTGCAGCTACGCTACCAGGCGACGGAGGACACCGCCGTCGGCGGCAGCGTCGAGGTCGCGCGCCGCTTCGACAACACCGACACCTATGCGGAGCTGAGGCTCGACCACCGCCTTTCCGACGGCACCAGCGTCTACGTGACGGCCGGCGGCACGCCGAACGCAGACTTCCGCCCGGAATGGCAGATCGGAGCGGGCGGCTCCGTGCGCGTCGTCGACGGCAAGACACCGACGTCGCTCACCATCGACGCCCGCCAGGCCCATTACCGCGCCGGCGACATCCAGACAGTCTCGCCCGGCATCGAGCAATATGTGCTGGGCGGCCGCGCCTGGCTGACCGCGCGCTGGATCAACATCTTCGACGAAAACGGCGACCATAATAGCGGCTGGCTCGCCCGCGGCGACGTCATGGCGACCGAGCGCTTCCGCCTCTTCGCCGGAATCGCCGACGCGCCGGACGTCAGCGAAGGCGTCGTCACCGACACGTTCAGCGTCTTCGGCGGCGCGGCGTACGAATTGTCCGACCGCGCGACCCTTCGCTTCTCGCTCGCCCATGAGGACCGCGAGACGGGTTCGGACCGCCTCCAGGCGGGGATCGGCCTCGGGCTGCGCTTTTGAGCCGCCTCGCCTGGCTCTGGTGGATCGCGCTGGCGATCGCCGGCGCCGCGATCCTCATCATGCTCGGCCTGATCCTCGCCCGCCTCGTCTTCGGCGCGACGGGCCGGGCGCGCGAGGCGGAGCGGCGGCGGCTGATCCCGATCCTGCTCGGGTCGCGCTCGCCGACCCGGCTCGGCCGGAGCGCCCGCGGCGACCTCCTCGCCGAACTGTCGATCGAGCTCATCCAGCTCGTCCGCGGCAGCGACCGCGAACGCTTCGTCGAGGCCGCGACCCGCATGGGCGTCCCCCAGCGCCTGCGCGCGCAGTTGGGCTCCGGCTCCAGCCGCATCCGCCTCTCCGCCGCCGAGGCGCTCGCCGAATTTCCGGACGACGCCACGATCGAGCGCCTGACCGCGGCCCTCGGCGACTCCAATTCGGACGTCCGCCTCAGCGCTGCCTTGTCGCTCGCCTCGATCGGCAAGGCGCCCCCGGGGCGCGCCCTCGTCGACCTGCTCGGCATCGGCACCACCGAAAATTCGCTCCTCGTCGTTTCCCTCTTCCGCGACATCGCGCCCGGCAAGCCCGAGGAAATCCGCGCCTTGATCCTCGATGCGACCGTGCCCTCGGGCGCCAAGGCGGCGGCGATCGAGGCGCTGTCGGCGTCGGGCGACTATTCGCTGGTCCCGCTCGTCACCACCCTCGCCGTCACCTGCGACGCCGCCGACGAGGCGCTGCCCCGCTACCTCGCCGCGCTCGGCGACTTCGGCCACCCCGCCGCGGAAGCCGCGGTGCGCCGCGGACTCGGCAGCCCGTCCTGGGAAGTGCGCGCCGCCGCCGCGGAAGCCGCCGGGCGGATCGGGCTCGTCCGCCTCGGCGCTCAGCTTCGCGAGCTCCTCGGCGACGGCAAGTGGTGGGTCCGCTTCCGCGCCGGCGAAGCGTTGGCCGGGATGGGCGAGGAAGGCGCGGCGCTCCTGCGCGCCGCCGCCGCCACCGCGCACGAGCCGGCCCGCACCGCCGCCGCCCTGACCCTCGCCGAGCGGGGCATTTCATGACCTGGTACGAGGCATGGGGCCTCTGGGCGGCGCAGGCGGTCGTCCTCCTCGTGATCGCGACCGGGCTCCTCCAGACCTTCTTCTACATCGTCCAGCTCGCATTCGCCGGCCACGCGCTGGGCCGCCGTCCGCCCATCGCCAAGGCCTCGATCCTGTGGCGCCGCTATGCCGACGAAGCGCCCGGCATCGCCCTCCTCGCCCCGGCGTTCAACGAGGAGCTGACCATCGTCGAGAGCGTCAATTCGCTCCTCGCCCTCCATTATCCCGACTTCGAAGTGATCGTGATCAACGACGGCTCGAAAGACTCGACCCTCGCCACCGTGATCGGCCATTTCGGCCTCGAACGCGTCGAGCGCTACCACGACCTCGCCGTCAGGCATCAGCCGATCCGCGGCATCTATGCGACGCCCCGCCTCCCCCGCCTCCTCGTCGTCGACAAGGAGAATGGCGGCAAATCGGACGCGCTCAACGCCGGGATCAACGTCGCCCGCTCTTCCCTCTTCTGCTCGATGGACGCCGATTCTCTCCTCGAATCCGACGCCTTGATCCGCGCCGTGCGCCCGTTCATCGAGGAGCCGCGCAAGACCCTCGCGGTCGGCGGCACGATCCGGATCGCGAACGGAAGCCGGATCGAGGCCGGGCAGGTCGTCGACATGAAGCTGCCCCGCAACTTCCTCGCCCTCGTCCAGATCGTCGAATATCTGCGCGCATTCCTGATGGCCCGCCTGGCTCTGTCCTCGATGCAGGCGCTGACTGTCATATCCGGCGCCTTCGGCATCTTCCAGCGCGAGGCGGCGCTCAGGGTCGGCGGCTACAGCCACGGCACGGTCGGCGAGGACATGGAGCTCGTGATCAAGCTCCACCGCCTCTACCGCGAGCGAGGGGAGCCCTACCGGATCGACTTCATCCCCGAGCCGGTCTGCTGGACCGAAGTGCCTGAAAGCCTCGCCGTTCTCGGCCGCCAGCGCGCCCGCTGGCAGCGCGGCGCGCTCGAAACCTTCTTCCGCCACAAGAAGATGCTCTTCAACCCGCGCTACGGCCGCGTCGGCTTCATCGGGTTCGGCCACATTCTGGTCGTCGACGTGCTCGGGCCGATCGTGGAAGTGTTCGGCTATTTCCTCGTTCCCCTGCTCTGGGGCCTCGGCCTCCTCGCGGTCGACTATCTCCTCGCCTTTCTCGCCGTCACCTTCACGCTCGGCATCTTCGTCAGCGCCGCGACGCTGATCCTCGAAGAAGTGGAGCTGCGCCGCTTCCCGCACGCGCGCGACCTCGCAATCTTAACCGCGATCGCGGTAGCGGAGAATTTCGGCTACCGGCAGCTCGCCAATTTCTGGCGGATCCGGGGCTGGTGGCAGTTCCTCAACAAGCAGCAGGGCTGGGGCACGATGACGCGGAAAGGGTTCAACGCGAAATGAACAGGGGCGCCCCTGCTTTCCCGATCCGCGCGGTGGTCGTCGGCGTGGTCGTGATGGTGCTCATCGCCTTGGCCTCGGCCGCGACGACCTGGATCGTCTCAAAGCGCATCCGCACCGTCACCACCAACCAGGTCACCGTCATCGCCGCCACCGAGCGGCTGCAGCATGAAAGCGAGGTGCTGGAGCTCCTCGTCCAGATGGCGATCGCCACCGGAGACGAAAGCCACGCCGTCCGCTACGGCCAGGTCCGGCCGGAGCTGCGCGAGTCCGTCCAGCAGCTCCGCGACGCCATCCAGCTCCCCGAAAACCGCGCCACCTTCAGCCTCGTCGAGCGCGCCGAGCAGCAGATTGCGGGCATCGAATATTTCGCCCTCGACCTCGCCGTCGCCGACCGGCGGGACGAAGCCCGGGCCCTCCTTTCCAATCCGCGCTACCGCAATCTCGTCGCCGGCTACCGCCAGGGCCTCGCCTCGATCGAGGAGCGCTCGCGCGGCTTCATCGAAGACACGCGCGTCGAAACGCGCCGCTATCTTTTAATCAATTTCGGCACCAGCCTCATCGCCTTGCTCCTGATCGGGCTCGCCTGGGTGGTGCTGGTCCGGCCCGCCCGCGCCTGGGCGCAGCAGCTCGCCGACGCCCGCCGCCGTGCCGAGAATGCGACGCGCGCGAAGAGCGACTTCCTCGCCGTCATGAGCCACGAAATCCGCACGCCGCTCAATTCGATCATCGGCTTCGCCGACCTCCTTCTCACCGATTCCGAAGTGCGGGGCACGCAGCGGCGCGAAGTGGAGCTCATCCAGGGCGCGGGCACGATGCTCCTCACCGTGGTCAACGACCTTCTCGATTTCTCCAAGATCGAAGCGGGCAAGATCGAACTCGCGCCCGAGCCCTTCGCGCTCGAAACGCTGATCGACAACAGCGTCTCGATCGTGCGCGGCAGCGCCGAGGCCAAGGGCCTCGAAATGCGGGTCGCGATCGATCCGTGCCTCCCGCCCTTCTACCTCGCCGACGAAACGCGCCTCCGCCAGGTGCTGCTCAATCTCCTCAACAACGCCGTCAAATTCACGTCGGAAGGCCTCGTCTCCCTCGCCGTCGCGGGCCAGGCGAGCGAAGGCGACCGCGAGCGCATCCGCTTCACCATCACCGACACCGGCGTCGGCATCGATCCCGAAAGCCAGGTCCAGCTCTTCAAGCCCTTCGCCCAGGCCGACGCGTCCATCACCCGGCGCTATGGCGGCACCGGGCTCGGCCTCAGCATCTCCAAGCAGCTCGTCGAGCTGATGGGCGGCGAGATCGGCTTCCTGAGCCAGCCCGGCCAGGGGAGCAGCTTCTGGTTCACCGTCAGCCTGCCCAGGGCGCAGCGGCCGTCCCTGTTCGACGAGCAGGCGCTGGCCGAGCCGCGCCACGCCGCCCGCATCCTGGTCGCCGAAGACCTGCCGATGAACCAGGAGCTCGCCAAGGCGATGATCTCGCGCGCCGGCCACGAAGTTGTCATCGTCGACGACGGCCAGGAAGCGCTCGAAGCCGTCCAGGCGAAGCATTACGACCTCGTCCTCATGGACATCCAGATGCCGCGCATGGACGGCATCACCGCAACGCTCGAAATCCGCAAGCTCCCGCCGCCCGTCGGCAACATCCCGATCGTCGCCATGACCGCCAACGTCCTCCCCCAGCAGGTCACCGAATTCCTCGCCGCCGGAATGAACGGCCATGTCGCCAAACCCGTGCGCCAGCGCGAGCTCAACGCCGCCATCGCCTCCGCCCTCGCCGCCTCCCCCGCCCGCCCCCGCCCGGAAGCGCCGACGGACGAGGCCGCGCCCGTAGCCGCCGCCCCCAATGAAGGCGCGTTCGACGAAGAAGCTTATCTGAGCGTCGCGGAAGCGATCCCCGCAGGGCGCCTCGGCACCTATGTCGAGGACCTCCAGAAGCTCGCCGACGCGGTCTCCGCCGCCACGCCGGAGACGGACCCGAACTCCGTCATCGTCGATGCCCACAAGATCATCTCGCAGGCCGGCATGCTCGGCCTGATCCGCGTCTCGCAGCGCGCCCGCGCCGTCGAGGACGCCGCGCGCGCCGGCACGGGCCTCGACACCGCCATTCCCGCCTTTCGCGAAGCCGCACCCGACATCGAGCGCCACCTCGGCCGACGCCTGCGCGGCGAGGGATAGAATCGCGCCCCTCCCGCATTGATGCCCCGATGAGCATGATCTGCCGCCTCAAGGGCCACGACCCGCACCCCGACGAAATCTGCAACGCCGGCCGCTGCTTCACACGCTGCCGCCGCTGCAACGCCGACCTCGTCAAGCAAGAGGGCGCCTGGCACCCCGTCCCCAAAGGCCACCGCATCGTCTGGGCGGCGGCAGCGGCCGCGCGCGATGGTGGAGGGGGGCAGGAGGGCGCTGCCTCCGTCGAAAGCGCCGAGGCGGTGTCGGCGGCGGTGCCGGTGGCCGAGGCAAAGGCACCGGCGGATGCGCCCAACCTCCAACAAAGCGCACCGGCCGCTGCCGGCGGCGGGCCGCTGATATTGGTGTGCGACGACGATGCGTTGGTGGCGGACTTGCTCACGCACCGGCTCGTGGGCCGCGGCTACCGGGTGAGCGTCGCCGCCGACGGGCGCGAGGGGCTGGAGCGGGTGGCGGAGGCACGTCCCGATGCGATCCTGCTCGATGCGATGATGCCGGTCATGGACGGCTACGAAGTCCTCCGCCGTCTCCGCGCCGACCCGGCCACCGCGTCCATCCCGATCATCATGCTCACCGCACGCAAGCAGGAGGGCGACATCGTCAGCGCGCTCGAGCTCGGCGCCAACGATTTCGTCGTCAAGCCCTTCATCCCAGAAGAGCTGATGTCCCGCCTCGCCAGACTCATCGCCGCCTGAGCAGGGCGGCCGGCCTCAAGTCCGCTCCATCTCGCCGAGCGGCTGCGCGACCACGCCTTCGTGCAGCCCCGACGGATTGTGCGTCGAGAAATGCGCGAGGTCCTCGCCGTCCGGGACGCCCACCGCATAGCGCGCGGTGGTCGTGCTCTCGGACCCGTCCGGGTGCCGGTACCGCGCCTCGGCGGCGACCACCGGCAGCACCGAATCGCCGCTGAGCTCAGCCGTCGGAAGCGTCAGCGAAGCAGCAAGGCGCTGCGCCGTCCTTGGCTCGATCGCCGGAACGTCCGCGGCATCGCCCTGCTGGACGAGCGTGCGCTCCATGCCGCGCGACGCTCCCCCCGCGGGGACCAGCCAGGCCGTGACGTGGACGTCGCGCGCAGGCGCGTCGCCGCGATTGCCGAGCTTGAGCTCGAACTCGACCACCGCGCCGTCCGCGGTCACGCCCGCGCGGACCGGCTCGACGATGAGGTCGATCGCGGCGCGCCCCGTTTCCGCGGCGGCGGCAGGCGCGGGCGCGTCCTGATCGCGCCAGCCAAAGACGGAGGCGCCCGCAGCCGCGGCGACCGGAATGGCGGCGGCCGCGGCCGGAGCGGGCGCCGCGACGGGGCGGACGGGGGCGGGTTCGGGCGCAGGCGTGGCGGCGGCGGCGGGTTCGAAGTGCCGGTGATCCGCGGTGCCGGCCTCGCGGCGGCGGCGAAGCAGGAACAAAGCGAGGGCGCCGGCGGCCAGCGCACCGCCGGCAAGGAGCAGCCACGTGAGGATGCTGCCGCCTTCGTCGCCGCCCTGCTCCTCCGGCGCCGCGGCGGGCGCAGCGGCCGTGGCGGGGGGCGGGGGCGCATCGGCCGGATCGATCCCGACTTCCGGCGGCATGGCGAGCGGCGGCGGAGCGGCTCCGGCAGGCGGTGCGGCTTCGAACGCCGGAGCGCCCCCGCCCGAGGGAGCGGCGCGCATCGGCGCCGGCCTTGCGGGCGCCGGACGTGCCCGTGCGGGCGCTTGTGCCTGCGGCGCCGGCTGCTGGGCAGCGGCGGGAGCAGGGGCAGGGGCAGGCGCTGCTGCCGCAGGTGCGGGGACGGGAGCGGGAGCAGGCGCCGGTGCCGCAGCGGCGGGCGCCGGAGCAGGCGCGGGTGCAGGCGCGGGCGCAGGTGCCTCCGCTTGTTTCTCGGCGGCGGGCTGCTGCGCCTCCTGGGCGGCAAGCGGCGCGAGCGGGACGGCGGCGGCCGCCACCAGGAGGGCGGCGCGGAGGCTGAGGGACTTCGGCTGGTTCATGTCGGGCTTGGGTCTCGTTCGGACAATGAAGGATACGGCGCCGGAACGCGCGAACCGGCGTTAAGCTGCGCGGTTGGAGGGAACGCGATCGGGAGCCAAGCGCTTGCCCGAAATGCCGCAGCTCCCCGCCCCCTCCGCCTACACGCCCGACCCGCAGATCCTCGCCCTCGGCGACGCCTTCTACGACCCCGTCGACGCCTCCGACTTTCCCCAGACGATCCTTCGCTTCCGCAACGACCGCTGGGCGCCTTCGGTCGGCCTCGGCGACCTAGCCGACGAAGACTGGATCGCGCATTTCGGCCGCTTCCGCCCGCTGCCCGGCAATCTCGAACGCCCGCTCGCCCTTCGCTATCACGGCCACCAGTTTCGCGTGTACAATCCCGACATCGGCGACGGCCGCGGCTTCCTCTTCGCGCAGCTTCGCGACGGACATGCACGCCTCCTCGACCTCGGCACCAAGGGTTCGGGCCGCACCCCCTGGAGCCGCCGCGGCGACGGCCGCCTGACGCTGAAAGGCGGCATGCGCGAGATCCTCGCCACCGAAATGCTCGAGGCTCTCGGCGCCGAGACTTCGAAGACCTTCTCCCTCGTCGAGACCGGCGAAGCCCTCGACCGGGGCGACGAGCCCTCCCCCACCCGCTCCGCCGTCCTCGTCCGCCTCCAGCACAGCCACATCCGCATCGGCACCTTCCAGCGCCTCGCTTACAGCGAGGAGACGGAGAATATCGCCAAGCTCGTCGCCTACTGCCTCGAACATTACTACCCGCACACCCGTCATTGCGAGGAGCGAAGCGACGAAGCAATCCAGCGGACGTCGGACGAAAAAGAAGAAGCTGGATTGCTTCGCTCCACTCGCAATGACGAGGGAGCGGGATCAGGCGGGGGCCGGGGTGATGATGCCGTCCTGCTCCTGCGCAACGTCGTGCGCGAAGGCGCCCGCCTCGCCGCCGACTACATCGCTGCCGGCTTCGTCCACGGCGTCCTCAATTCCGACAACATCGCGATCACCTGCGAGAGCTTCGATTACGGCCCGTGGCGCTTCACGCCCTTCTGGGACGGCCACTTCACCGCCGCCTATTTCGATCATGCCGGCCTTTATTCCTTCGGCCGCCAGCCCGAAGCGATCCACTGGGACATCCTCCAGCTCGCCCGCTCCCTCACCCTCGTCGCCGACCTGGAGGCTCTCCGCGCCGAGCTGGAGCGTTTCCCCGAACTCTTTCAGCAGGCGCTGGTGAAGGCCGTCTTCGCCCGGCTCGGCATCGTCCCCACCGGCGAGGCGCGCGACGCCGAGCTGCTCACCGCCATGGAAACGGCGATGGTCACGCAGACGGTGAAGATCGACCGCTTCTTCTTCGACTGGCGCGGCGGCCGCCGCCGCGGTCCCTCCCCCGCCGACGCGGCTTACGGGGAAGAAGCCTTCGCCGAGTTCGTCCGCCGCATCGCCGAATACGAAGCAGCGCCGGGCGCGCTCGACCACGCTTACTGGTCCGCCCCCGAGCCGCAATCGATGCACATCGAGGAAGTGGAGGCGATCTGGTCCCGCATCGACGAGGCGGACGACTGGTCGGCGCTCCACGCCAAGGTCGCCGCCGTTCGCCGCATGGGCGAGGCGCACCGCGGCTCCGTCTCGCCCGCCGCTTGATTCCCGCGCGCGAACATGGTGGGAGCACGGCCATGGTGCAGATGATTTCCACGGAGCCGGCGACGGGCGCGACGCTGTGGACGGGCGAGAGCGGCGACGTCGACGCCGAAGTCGCTCGGACACGCGCCGGCTGGGCCGCCTGGGCGGCGCGCCCGCTCGCCTTCCGCATCGAAACGCTCCGCCGCTTCGCCAACGCGACGCGCGCCAAGAAGGACGCCTTCGCGGACATGATCGCCCGCGAGACCGGCAAGCCCCTCTGGGAAGCCGCCACCGAAGTCGACGCGGTCGTGAACAAGGTCGACATCTCGGTCTCGGCCTATTCGGAACGCACCTCGCAGCGCCGCCTCGAAGGCGCGCTCGGCGCCCGCGTCGCGGTCCGCCACAAGCCGCACGGCGTCCTCGCCGTCCTCGGCCCGTACAATTTCCCGGCCCACCTTCCCAACGGCCACATCGTACCAGCTTTGATCGCCGGCAATGCCTGCGTCTTCAAGCCGAGCGAGAAGACGCCCGCCGTCGGCGAATTCCTCGTTGCGCTCTACCACGAAGCGGGCGTTCCCGAGGACGTGGTGCGCTGCGTCCAGGGCGGCCCCGATGTCGGCCGCGCCCTTTCCGCGCACCGCGGGATCGATGGGCTGCTGTTCACCGGCTCGGCCCGCGCCGGCCTTTCGCTCCACCGCCAGTTCGCCGAAACGCCGCACAAGATCCTCGCGCTCGAAATGGGCGGCAACAATCCGCTCGTCGTCTGGGACGCCAAGGACGTCCACGCCGCCGCGCTCATCGCGGTCCAGTCCGCCTTTCTCTCGGCCGGCCAGCGCTGCACCGGCGCCCGCCGCCTGATCGTCGAAGACGGCAAGCACGAGGCGCTCATCGACACGATCGCCAAGCTCGCCGACCGCCTGATCGTCGATCATCCCCACGCGGCGCCTGCGCCCTTCATGGGCCCGGTGATCGACAACGAAGCGGCCGACCGCCTCCAGGAAGCCTTCCTCGATCTGATGGGCCGCGGCGGCCGCCCCATCCGCCGGCTCGACCGCAAGGCGGACGACCGGCCCTTCCTCACGCCCGCCATCGTCGATGTGACGAACGTGGCGCAGCGCAGCGACGCCGAGCTCTTCGGCCCCGTCCTCCAGATCGTCCGCGTCCCCGATTTCGACGCCGCCATCGCGGAATGCAATGCGAGCCGATACGGCCTCGCCGCCTCCCTCGTCGGCGGCTCGCCCGAGCTTTACGACCGCTTCTGGGCGAACGTGCGCGCCGGCGTCATCAACTGGAACAAGCCCACCAACGGCGCCCCGTCCAACGCGCCCTTCGGTGGCATCGGCCTGTCCGGCAACCACCGCCCGAGCGCTTATTACGCCGCGGATTACTGCGCCTATCCCGTCACCAGCTCGGAAGCCGACCAGCCCCGCGCCAGCATCGGCGTGGGGTTGCGGGACATCCAGCTCGCCAACGAAATCGAGGGCTAAAAATCCTCCCCATCGAAGATGGGGAGGATTTCAATCCACCAAACGCTTGCTCGCGTAGGTAAACTCCAGCGCCAGCCTGCGCGCGCTTTCCTGCAAATTTGCCGCGGCGGAATGGCCGCCCTGCATGTTCTCGTAATAATAATAAGGCTGGCCGAGCGCCTGGAGCCGCGCCGCGGCCTTGCGGCCGTGCGCCGGGTGGACGCGGTCGTCGGCGGTCGAAGTGTGGATGAACGGCGTCGGGTAGGTCCGCCCGGCCGTCAGCCGCTGGTAGGGCGAATAGCCCTGGATCCAGCCCCGCTGCTCGGCAATGCGCGGATCGCCATATTCGCCGATCCAGGAGGCGCCGGCGCCGAGCAGGTGGTAGCGCATCATGTCGAAGAGCGGCACCTGGATGATCGCCGCGTTGAACAGGTCGGGCCGCTGCGTGATCGCCGTGCCGACGAGGAGGCCGCCCTGGCTTCCGCCGACGACGCCGAGTCGCCGCGGGCTGGTGATCCGCCGCCGGACGAGATCCTCGGCGACCGCGATATAATCGTCCCAGGTCCGCTGCTTGTTCGCGCCTTGCGCCGTCTGGTGCCATTCCGGCCCGAATTCGCCGCCGCCGCGCAGATTGGCGACCACCCAGGCGTTGCCGCCCTCCAGCCACAGCCGCCCGGTGGTGCCGAGATAATTGGGCAGCATCGAGCTCTGGAAGCCGCCGTAGCCGTAGAGAAGCGTCGGCGTGGAGCCGTCCATCGGCGCCCCGCGGGGACGGATCACGAAATAGGGAATCTTCGTCCCGTCGCGCGACGACGCTTCATGCTGCTCGACGACATGGTTCGCCGCGTTGAAGCGGGCCGGGCTCATCTTGATCCGCTCGGGCGGCCGGCTGGCGGCCGCGTCGTAGAGATAGAGCGAGGTCGGATCGAGGAAGTCGGTCACCGTGAACATGGCAAGGTCGTTCTCGTCCGACGTCGCCGCGATGTTCACCGTCGCATTCTGCGGCAGCGGCACCGGGCGGCTGCGCCACGCCCCGCGCTCGTAATTCCACACCGAGGCGCGGCCGCGGACATTGTCGAGCGTCGTGATGATGAGGCCGTTGCGAGTCGTCGCGACGTTCGAAAGCGTCTGCCGCGGCCCCGGCGCCCACACCAGCGAAGGACGCGCCCGCAAGGGATCGCGCTTCCATTGGGCGAGATCGTAGGAGACCACGGAGTCGGTGGCGAAGCGAAGCCCCGGCGCCGCTTCCCAGGGCTGATCGAGCGTGACGAGCAGGCGCCCGTCGACGATGCCGGCCGGAGACGCCTTGCGCGGCAGCGGCAGGACGACGTTCCCGCGCGGCGTGAACAATGTCCATTCATTTTCGAAGAAGCTCACCGCCCGGCCGACGCCGGTCGCATGGACCCGCCCCGCCGCGTCGCGAAGCACCAGCGGAAAGACTCGCACGTCGCCCGGCTGGCCGCGGAAGACCTCCTGCGCCTTGTCCAGCTCCTGCCCGCGGGTCAGGCGCCGGATGGTGATCGGATAGCCGGAGGTGGACATCGTCCCTTCGCCGTAGTCGCGGGCGACGAGGATCGTGTTCTCGTCCACCCAGGCAACGTTCTGCTTTCCTTCGGGGAGGCTGAAGCCGCCCTCCACGAAGCGCTTCTCGACGAGATCGTATTCGCGCACGAAATTGGCGTCGCGCCCGCCGTTCGACAGGGTGACGAGGCAGCGGCGCTGCTCGGGCTGGAGGCAGGACATGCCCTGATAGACCCAGTTCGCATTCTCCGCGCGGGCGAGCGCATCGACGTCGAGCACCGTCTCCCACTGCGGGTTGTCGGTGCGGTAGCTCGCCAGCGTGGTGCGGCGAAGGATGCCGCGGACATGGTCCTGGTCCTGCCAGAAATTGTACATGCCCGACGGACGGAAGGCGACGAACGGAATACGGTCGCGGGCCTGGAGGATCTGGAGCGCCCGGTCGTAGAATTGCTGGTAGCGGGGGTCCGACTGGAGCGCGCCGAGCGTCTTCTCGTTCTCTCCCCGCGCCCAAGCGAGCGCGCGCTCGCCTTCGATCTCCTCGAGGAACTCGAACTCGTCCGCGGCGAGCGGGTCCGCGGCGGCGGCGGGGGCCTGCTGGGTTCCTGCCGTGTTGGTCTGGGCGGTGGTGGCGCCGGTCGCGGTCATCGCGGCGGCTCCGGCGAGAAGAAGCTTGGTGAATCGCATGTCATCCCCTTCGACATAGGTCGTCTACGCGCGCAACGTTAGAGGGGCGCCAGGGGCGAGGCAAATGATCGGAATTGCTAATTGCCGCCTGGGAGCGGCGGCGCGGCGGCCGGCCAGCCGCACGGCATGGTGCACCAGCAGGCGCGCCCGTTCTCCCGCCGCGCGGTGCCGGTCCGCACCAGCTCCGCTTCGATCTCTTCCTGCGAGGATCGCCGCGCCCGCCGGAAAGGCCCCTCGCACCAGCGCGCGAAGGGCGACGCATTGAAGCAGGCGTCGTAGGCGAGGAGGCCGGCCACCCCGAGGCGGCTGATCGCCAGACTGAACTCGGAATGTTCGGCGGCGGAATAAGCGTGAACCGGAACCTTGCGAACCCCGTCGGCCTCGAACGCCGCGCCGGTGCACATCGGGATCCGCTCGGCCGGTTTGATCGTGGGCATCTGCGTCACAAGCACCGGCGCATCCGAAGGAGGCCGCGGCGCCGGGCTGCTCAGGACGTAGCGGCGTTCCAGGTGGCGGACCGATCCGGAGTCGATGCTCTGCATGATCAAGCCGCGCGCCGCCTCACCGCGCCCCTGCGGCGCCCGAAGCAGGAGCCAAAGGTCGCTCGCAATCACCGCCATTGGCGGAACGAGGAGGAAGACGAGCAGGAGGGCGCCCGCGCCGCGGCCCATCCTGCCGATCCGGCGTAATGAAAGAGCCGCTCGCATGATGTGATATTATCACATCGATTGACTGCGGACAACCGCCGGCAACGCCCTTCCGGCTGGCCGCCGCCCTTCCGGCCACCCTACCGTCATTGCGAGGAGCGAAGCGACGAAGCAATCCAGTCGGCGGGGGAGACCCGCCCGGACTTCCGCTGGATTGCTTCGCTTCGCTCGCAATGACGGTGGTGGAAGCGAAAGTGCCTCAGCCCTCCCCTACCCGCGCTGTTCGGGGACGTAGCGGTCCTCGATCAAATCGGAGAAGCGCGTGATCTTGGCTTCGAACTTCAGCGTGATCGTTCCCGTCGCGCCGTGGCGCTGCTTGGCGATGATCACTTCGGCGCGGCCGTGGACGTCCGCCATCGCGCGCTGCCATTCCTCGAAGGCGGCGACCGAGCCGCTGTCGTCGCCCGCCGCCGCCGAAGCCTCCTTCGGCTTCTGGAAATTGACGTAATATTCCTCGCGGTAGACGAAGAGCACGATGTCCGCGTCCTGCTCGATCGACCCGGATTCGCGCAGATCCGAAAGCTGCGGCCTTTTGTTCTCGCGCTGCTCGACCTGGCGGCTGAGCTGCGACAGGCCGATCACCGGCACGTTGAGCTCCTTGGCGAGGGTCTTCAAACCCCGCGAAATCTCGGAAATCTCCTGCACGCGATTGTCGCCGCCCCCCTTGCCAGTGCCGGACAGGAGCTGGAGATAATCGACGATGATGAGCCCGATGCCGCGCTGGCGCTTGAGGCGCCGCGCCCGCGTCCTCAAGGCCGCGATCGAGAGGCCGGGCGTGTCGTCGATGTAGAGCGGCAGGCCTTCGAGCTCCGCCGCCGCGCGGGCGAGGTTGCGGAAATCCTGCTGGCTGATCTTGCCCATCCTGAGGCTCTCAGAAGGGATACCCGAGGCTTCGGCAAGGACGCGCGTCGCGAGCTGGTCCGAGCTCATTTCCAGGCTGAAGAATGCGACCGGCGCGCCCGCCGAGCGTGCCGGCTCGATCCCGTCCTCCATGTCGCGCAGGTACCTCTGCGCGACATTGTAGGCGATGTTGGTGGCAAGCGCGGTCTTGCCCATGCCCGGTCGGCCGGCGAGGATGATGAGATCCGAGTGGTGGAGGCCGCCGGTGCGGCCGTTGAAGCTGTCGAAGCCGCTCGTCAGGCCCGACAGCCCGCCGCCCGTGTTCAGCGCCTTTTCCGCCATCTGGACGGCCATGCGCGTCGCCTGGGCGAAGCTCTTGACCGATCCTTCGCCGCCGCCTTCCTCCGCCACGCGGTAGAGCGCCGCTTCCGCGCTCTCGATCTGGCCCTTGGGGTCGACGTCCTCCGACGTGTCGAGCGCATGCTCCACCATCTCGCGCCCGACGCCGATGAGCGCGCGCAGAAGCGCGAGGTCGTACACCTGGTCGGCGAAGTCGCGCGCGCCGATGATCGCCGCGCCGCTTCCAGTCAGCGTCGCGAGATAGGAGGGGCCGCCCAGCTCCTTCATTTGCTCGTCCGCCTCGAACAGCGGGCGCAGCGTGACCGGGTTCGCGACCATGTTCCGATCGACCAGCCGCAGGATCGCCTCGTAGATCCGCCCGTGCAGCGGATCGTAGAAATGGTCCGGCCGAAGCTTCATCTGGACGTCTTCGGCGAGTCGGTTGTCGATCATCAGCGCGCCCAGCAAGGCGGCCTCCGCCTCCACGTTCTGGGGGAGGGCATGAGTTTCGGGCGCCGGTGCGTCGGCAAGTCGGATGATGTTGTCGGCCATGGCGTTCTTCTTCCCTTTTCCGCGCGCCGCCTCAAGCCAGCAACCCTGTGGAACTGCTGTGGATGAAAGAAAATCGCGGCGAGCTGGTCCGGGACGCGGGTGTGGCGCACCGCCCCCACCCCCGCTACACGCCCACCATGTCCGACCCGCGGATCATCGACATCGCGCTCGACGAGCGGACGATCATCTGGCGCAATCCGGACGTCGAGCAGGAGCGCCGGATCGCGATCTTCGACCTGCTCGAATCGAACATGTTCAAGCCCGCCGGCCACGACGGCCCCTTCCGCATTACCCTGCGCGTCGAGGACAACCGCCTTGCCATTGACCTCAAGGACGAGGCCGGCGCACCGCTCGAAACGGTCCGCCTCGGCCTTGCCCGCTTCCGCCGCCCGATCCGCGACTATTTCGCGATCTGCGAAAGCTATTTCAAAACCGTCCGCTCCGATTCGCCCCGCGGCCTCGAAGCGATCGACATGGCCCGGCGCGCCGTCCACAACGAAGCCGCCGAGCTGCTGATCGAGTGCCTCGACGGCCGCATCGAACTCGATTTCGATACCGCGCGCCGGCTCTTCACCCTCATTTGCGTGCTCCACATCAAGTGAGGCTTGCCGGGCGCCGCCATTCCGGAGATGAACCCACGCCATGAGCATCATGTCGGACAAATGGATTCGCGCGCGGGCGCTGGAGGACGGCATGATCGAGCCGTTCGAGGACGGGCAGCGCCGCGAGGGGACGATCAGCTACGGCCTGTCCTCCTACGGCTACGACGCGCGCGTCGCCGACGAGTTCAAGATCTTCACCAACGTCGACAGCGTGATCGTCGATCCGAAGGATTTCGATTCGAACAGCTTCGTCGACCGCAAGACCGATTGCTGCGTCATCCCGCCCAACAGCTTCGCGCTCGCCCGCACCGTCGAATATTTCCGCGTGCCGCGCGACGTCCTCGTCATCTGTCTGGGCAAATCGACCTATGCGCGCTGCGGGATCATCGTCAACGTGACCCCTCTGGAGCCCGGCTGGGAAGGCCACGTGACGCTGGAATTCTCCAACACGACTCCGCTCCCGGCCCGCGTCTACGCCAACGAAGGCGCCTGCCAGTTCCTCTTCCTTCAGGGCAACGAGCCCTGCGAAACGAGCTATGCCGACCGCGCCGGCAAATATATGGGCCAGCGCGGCGTCACGCTTCCGAAGCTGTAGCCATTGGCACAACCTTACACTGACACTCGGGCAACCTGACATTGACATCGCCCGCCGCCATTTGATTAGCCGACGAGACAACGCGGCCCGTTGCGAGCTCATGCCAGCAGACGCTGAGCCTCACACGTTCAACCGGGACGTCAGGAGCAGAGACATGTTCGATCCCTTCCGACGAAGAGTTCCGCACAAAGGCACCGGAATCTGGCCGTTCGTCCATCCGCGACCTTGGGATTTGACGCCGGAACCCGGCTTCGGCATCATCATCGATCCAGTCTCGGTCGCGCAGGAGGCGGCGTGGGAACTGCGAAAGGCAGAATGGCCCGGTATCGCGATCATGGAAGACGGCTTCCAGATGTCGCTGCTCGACGAAGGCGCCGACGTCGGTGCGATGGCCGAGGCGTGGTTTGAACGCAACCGGCCGGCAGTCGCCGCCGAAATCGAACGGCGGATCCTTGGGTATAACGTGGACCGGGTCTCGGCGTCGGTTCGGACCGCAGTGACTGAGGCGTGTGCTGCGTACGTCACCGGCAGCTACCTGACGGTCGTCCGGGTCCTGATGCCGGAGTTCGAGGCAGTTGCGCGCACGATGGTGACGAAGCGGAGTTCGAAAGCCGCAGTGGACGGCCTGCTGCGCTTGCTTCTGGAAACACCGATGATCCGTGAGGATCCGATCGAGACAATGTCGATGTACGAATTCATCGAAGACCAGCTGTTCGCTTCATGCAGGAACGAAACCCATGCCGCCGCCCGTGGCAACGTCCCCAATCGACATGCCGAGACGCATGCCCTCAGGAGCTACGGCAACCTCCGCGGAGCCACCTTCGTGATCTGCGGCCTGGATCTAGTTCTGCGACTCGCTGCTCGACACCTCGATTTCGGCTATCAGATCCCTCCAGCCGCGCGGTGACCTAGGGCGCCTACGCTTAGTCGCCTTGGCACGCTGTGACTACCACAACGCCCTCTTGTGACACGGCAGTAGGACGGTTGGAGCAACCGAACTTAACGGGTCAAACCGCCTCCTACTTAGCTGTCGAGCCTTCAAAGCGGGAGGGGAGCGGATACTGTCACGTGGCTCTCGAAGAGTAATCGCCTCCGCTCCAGCCGACCGCCTCAGACTTTGAGATTGCCACGCTGCCGTCTCCCGTAAAGGCCTCCCGCTTTCTGCGATTGTGTACAGCCGCCGATGGCCAGTGGCACAATATTCAGGCCTTTCGCGCCCGCATCTTAGCAACACCGAGAGATCCTAGTTCGCGACGGGACGGCGCTTATTCGACGGGGCGGAGAGTCTTGCGATAGAAACCTGCCGGCGGGCTACCACTGAGGGTAATTAATCTAGATAGAGCACGAGCCTTCTAAGCTTGGGGCCGCGGGTTCGAATTCTGGCGGCCCGCGCCAGTTTTATGTCCGGTCGCAATTGTAGTGCGCCGCTGATGCACAGCGATGCTCCGCATGAGCCATAGATACTTCGGAACCCGCCAGCCGAGCAGGACAAGCAAGCGGAGTTCCGGCGGGAGTTCAGGTGAGGCTCCAATACGCTGTTTCCGCTCATCGGTTGCGAGCAACAGAGGCGTGGCGCGCTTCAAGCGAGTGCCGATGAAAGGCGGACGAAGAGGGAAGGCAATTGCCCTCGCCCGCCCATCAGATCTGCCAAGCCTGCGCGCCTGGCGAATGGCCAGCCTAGTGCGCTCCGCCGTGTTAGCCGATCGATAATTCGGGATTATGAGTCACGGGCTGGTGTTAAGCCTGTTGAGGCTCTCGCGGGCGGCAACTAGCGCTCTAGCGTTCGCAATGGTGTTCCTGCCCTATTACGTTCGCACGCGGGATATCTGGTCGAGCATCGTAGTGGCTACCCCGATCTTCACGATCGCAATGTGCATGTTCATCCTCAACGATATCAACGATATCGAGCGGGACCGCATCAACCATCCACGACGGCCGCTTCCGACAGGTTCGATCACCGTCGGGAAAGCCGCCGTCGTGTACCTGCTGCTGTTCGGCACGTCGCTCATCCTCGTTCGCATCTTGATCGAACGTGGTGTGCATTTCATCTACTTGGCGGGCTTCCTGCTCGCGATCAATTACAACACAATCGTCAACAACTTACCCAAACTGAAGAATCCGTATGTGGCGCTCACGGCTACGGTACCCGTATTCATCGTAAATTCCGCCTTGGCGGCTCCGGCGATTCACACCTCCGTGGCCATCGCAATCTTCCTGTTCGTGTTCGGACGCGAGATGCTAATGGACGTTCACGACGCACCGGGGGACGGACAAACCCTCGCCAAATCGCTTACCACCGGGCGCGCTGCTGTCATTGCATTTATCCTCCAAGCTATGGCCATGGGCGTCCTCGGAATGCATTTGACCAGTTCGCTGAGAACGATCTCGCTGGGCCTTATTCTACTTCTGTTCATTTACAGCGCAGCGCATTGGAGGCGACCTCAGGCGCGATTATTCCTGATACACCTAATGAAGCTGCAACTGATGGCCGCTCTGATCTTCCTCATCTAGCTCGCCACAATTACACTTATCACCGCTATCGCCAGCGTCGCGGCCATCGGCAGATCGGTGAGTGTCATCCTCAGTCGGTATCTCAGCTCGTCCTGCGATATCTTTCCGTACTCGACAAGATATGTGAGCTTCTCGAATTCCGAAAGGTTAACATTCCTGAACTGCCGCTTCATCCGTTCTTGGGATAATCGGATTGACCGCTCGTAGAGTCGCCGGACTACGCTGCGGGGAAAATAATTGAACAGAGCGAGGACAGGAATGGCGATTACCGCTGGAAGCAGCATGAAAATCTTTACAGAATTTCCAAACAATGAATCATATTGAAACGGCGCGTAATAATAGCTTCGCACACCCACAAACACCATGATTGCGGTACAGGTCGAGGCCGCGTTCACGTAGGTGGTTATGCCCGCAAGGCGATCCTTTTGGAATAAATCCCTTTTCACCTTCAACCCGTCGATTGCCCGAAGCATCTGCGCAATGTAAAACAGCTTCCTTCCAACGTATACGCCCATGGCATATTGGGCGCAGCCGAACGCGATCATGAAATATTCCGCCGGGCCTCGGAAGGGAAATCGCGCTAGATAGAAAATGGCTACCGCCCCGATGGCGAACGACGACGAAAAAGTGAGCGACCGAGTCAACGAACAAAAGCGTGCTTTGTTTGGGTAATAATCGGTGCCCTCGAGCTCCCTCCTCGTAAAGGCGCTTTCAACAATCTTCGGGACGAAATCTTGCGTCCTCAGGATCAGGATGGCGGTGGTCGACACCAGGCCACCGGCCACGGCACAGTTGATCGTTACGAAGAACGCTTGGTGATATCGCTGGAAATCGCCGGGCGTCAGAATCCAGACGGCAAGCGACGTCAAGATCCCATAAAGAGCGGTCAGTACGAAGCCCAAAAAGGCGCTGTTCATTAGGAAGAAAAGCTGCCGCGGGTTATCCATAATCCCGAATTATCCGTCCTGCTGATTGCTGATATGTAACCGAAGCTAAGGGAATGCGAAAGTCGCAGCTGCTCGGGCACCGGCTGCCAGCGGCAACGCGACCGATAACTCGGAATTATGAGCGAGGCGCGAGACCGAGCGACACTGGCGGCATTCGCTGCAGCCCTCGAAGGGCGCCGCGTGGCTATCGTCTACAGTCACAGGTTCGGCGTCCCGCTCGATGAGAATTGGTACCACCGGTGGCAGACCCGCGTGATTGCGATGTTCTCGCAAGCCGTCGAACATTGCGGAGCGATACCAGTCTTCTTCGACGTCGATCAGTGGCTCGCATTCTGCGGCTCGCCCCATGGCCACATCGACTTCATGATCAACCTCAATGCCGGAAACCGCTCCCTCGACCAGTGGGCCCTGGTTCCTGCCCTCAGCGTCTGGCGAGGCGTGCCGAGCTTTCCGTGCAGCGCCTTCACCGCAGCGCTCGGCGAGGCAAAGGACATCGCTACGATCATCGCCCGCGACAGCGGGTGGCGAACTCCACGCTCGCAGGCGGACGGCCTCACCGACGCGTGCGAGGTGATCCGCAAGCCCAGGACCTTCGGGAGCAGCGTCGGACTGACGCGGCTCACGCTTAGCGAGGCGCGTGAAGCAGCCGATGACGATTACGTTGTCGAGGAATTCGTGCGGGGATATGACGCAACCATCGTGACGCTCTATTCGGCCACGTCGCGGCACCTCGAATGCCGGGGAGTGCAGGTAATGGTGCCGTCGCTCGATGATCCCGAGGATTGGGTCTACGATTCTTTCGAGAAGCGCAATCCGGGAGTCCGCACCCAGGTCGGCGTTCTGAACTGCCCAGCCGAACCCGAACTCGCAGCGCATGCGGTAGCGCTGACCCGCCGTTTCGGAGGCCGGTTCGTGTCACGAATCGATGTGCGGCTAAAGACGCGCCCGTCGGCCGGGCGCGCGATCCCCTTCTCCGACTGCGTGTTCCTGGAAATCAACCCGATGCCGACCATCGGGCCTGCCAATTCCGTCACCGAGTTCGCAGCGCGCTACGTCGAAGAGCATTGCAGTGCTCCCGAACTCGCCTGGATCGACGCGCTTACCGCGAACCGCATCGAGCGCGCGGCGATATACCTTCTCGCCTGCGGTCTTCATGTGGTCAGTTCCAAATGAACTGCGCGAGCGGGAGCAGGTTGTAAGTCTCCACGAACCGTCCTCGATGGCCGCGGAAGCTGCGGCCGTCGGCGATCATCGTGAATCGTGAAGCCAGGAACGCCAAAAGCCGATCGTCGCGAACCACATCGTCTTCATAATCCATGTAGCGGGCATCCGTCAGATGCGCGCGTATCCTTGCCTTCAAAGCCTTCGACCGGGTGAGCGGGACGAGGTTCGCCAGCAGGTAGACGTGATGATAATTGAGCTTCTTCGACATCCCCGAGATCACGATTGATCGGAACAACCGTTCCACCGCGTCCGCGCTGTGACGCGTCCCGTCGACATGTTGGGCGATCAACAGATTGACTTGAGCCGAGACGCGATGGAGCCGCCCGCCGTTCGACTTGGCGGCATGTTCGAACAGCTCTGCGGCACGACCGTAGTTCCCGGCGAGCAACGCAGCGGCACCCGCGGCATTGATGATCGAGCCGAGGCGATCGCAGTAGGGGGCCCAGTCGAGCACGTAGTCCACGACGGCCTCGGCTCTCGGAAGATCGATCGGCCGGTCGACCCGGTGCAAGTCTGTTATCGTGAGGTTCGTCGCGGCGTAGGCTGCCTGAGCGAAGCGGCCGGCCCTCTGAAGCACCTCCGTTGAGCGTTGAAGGAGTTCAGATGCGAAAGGCGTCACTCCGGCCGCTATATTCGCATGCCGCTGGACCCATGCCACGAGCTCCTCGTCGCCGAGCGCCTGTGCGATGTGAAGCGCGTGCTCGATCGGCGCGCGCCCCTCCTCCAGAACATAGCTTCGATCAAGCAGCGCAAATGCGAGCGCTTCAGAAAGCCAGGCGCGGTCGCGGTCGCCCGCCTCGTCCAGCGCCAAGCGCAGGAACGCCTCCAGCCTCACGACGTCGTCCGCCGCTTCGAAACGGCGATCGCATCCTTTGTTCGACTGTATTCTTTGATAAAGAAGGACGGCAAAGCGCCGCTTCTCTTCGATCGGAGCCGAGGCGCTCGGCTCATCGATCGGCATTTCGGCGCAGGCCGAGAAGGCTCCGGAAAGGAGCGCTTCCGGGAAGCGCTCCAGCGTGATTTCAGCCGGCTCGATAAGCCCACGCTCGAGCCTGCCGGCGCCTGGTACGAACATCGCGATATTGTCGCGCGCGTGCCGAAGCAGGTGGCGTGCGGCGGTGAAGCTGTCCTCCGCGTCCAAGACAATTTTCGGGCGAAGCGACGGAGGCACCTTCCGAAAGGCGGCCAGGAATCGGCATAGGGTTTCCCCGCGGGCCTGATTGCGGCGTACCACCATGAGCGTCGGAAGCGGCTCCTCAGACGAGGCCATCCAATCGAAGACGCCGAGACGAAATGAGCCGGGCACCCCATCGGGCCCGTAGACCAGGCTGACGCTCGAGGAGAGGAAGTCGGCAAACATTTTTCGCGGCTTCAAATACTTCAGCTTCTTCTCGAGCTGCTCGCAGCGATTGAGCAATTCGTGCTCATTGTCCACGATCGGCACACGACGGTTGGGTGTCCGCTCCGCCAGTTTGACCTCCATCCGGCGGTCGACCTTCGGCACGACGAGTACATCCACCTCCTCGCCCTGAGATTCCCGGGAAACGAACGCATCAATCAGAGCGAATTGCGGTGCCCGATCGCTCATAATTCCGAGTTATCCATCTGCCTCTTACCGACACGCTAGCCTATCTCGAGAGGCGTCGGAAGCCGGCAAGCACTTCGAAAACAATGTCCATTATGGAGTTCCATCCGGTAATCTGATGAGCCGCGGCTCCCTCCGCGTATGGGGATATACGCGTGCTGCTCACAGAGGAGATGGCGGCTGTCTACGTGAGCCGCTTGAAGTCGACACGTGACCCCTCGGAGCACACGATCCGTGCATATACGAGCGATCTGCGAAACTATGTAGCCTTCGTCGCGCAAGCAAAATTATGCGGCCGACACGAGGACACTGTCCTTGCTTATGCTAGGTACCTTGCTACTGCGAGATCAGCGGCGCCCCGCACCGTACGTCGGCGAATGGCGTGCCTTCGAGGATTCTATAAGGATCTAGTCCGATCGGGTGATCTAGATCGATCGCCCTTTTCCAACCTCGACATGCAGCTACCTCGCGCGAAGTCATTGCCACGCTGCTTAGCGCGAAGTGATGCAATTCTGCTCGCGTCGGCCGCCCGCCGCATCTGCGCAGATCGCCACATCGCATTGATCCGCAAAGCGTTCCCGGCCGCAGTCCTGCTTCTCATCTCAACTGGACTGCGGGTCGATGAGCTCGTTCGTCTTCGACCAGCTGACTTCCACCTTGATGGCGGGGGTTTGCATGTACAAGGGAAGGGCCGCCGGGAGCGACGCGTGTTCGTAGTGGACGAACCCCTTCGAATGCTCCTCGGCCAATTAGCCAATAGGCAGCGAGCCCAGTCGCTTTTCAGCGTCGAAGGTGAACCGTGGTCGACCCAATCGGTACGTCGGTCCCTCCGACGCTTCGCTGTTTCAGCCGGTGTAGACGTCCACGTTACTCCACACATGTTGCGGCACACGTGCGCGACTTTGCTTCTGGAAGATGGCGTAGATTTGCGGTTCTTACAAAGACTCTTGGGCCACGAAAATATCGCCACCACTGCGATCTATGCGCACGTAGGGGATGTCGGCTTGCGAATGGCGCTGGAAAACGCATCGCTTTTAGCGCGCCTTGAGCCGCAGCAATGTTGATTATAACCGAACTAACTCGACTTTGACACAAGGTGATTGACGGACGGTCCGCGGCTCGAACCCGTCACCGCCACCAGGTATTTGCCGCTTGCGATAAAGGCTTCAAATTTTTTGCACTTGATTAAAAAGCAGCCGAGCGGCCGCGCTGTCCCTGGCACTGGCACAACCTGCAATTGGCATTAAGCCGACCTATGGTGACATTGGCAGTGCTGAGTGAACGGCTGCGCGGATATCTAGCGACGCATTTCGCTGGTCTCCATGAGACTGGCACAACCTGACACTGATATTGAGACAGCCTATGATTACGTTCACGTGGATTAGGGAATTGGTGGCAGCACCAGATTAACGCTCGCTGCGAAGAGACATGGCGATGATTGCGACGAAGCCGGATGGCAGCTATCGACTGCTTCTGGCCGATTGCGGACCAGCGGAACGGCGGGTTAAGAGCTTAAGACCCCTAATACCCCTCAGTTCAGCCTAGCTGCCGTTTCCCCTTGTCATTGGGGAATGGATTTGCTGCCGTTACCAAGCGGTCCTGAGCTAGGACACTGATCCCGGCTCCAACGTCGAGTAATCTATCGTGCTCATCGAAAACGTGACTCTCTCCGGCTTCCGATCCTTTGGTGCCGATCCCGTTGTGGTTCCACTCGCGCCCGAGATCACAGCCGTCGTCGGCCCGAACGGGGCCGGTAAGACCGCCCTGCTCCACGCGCTCGCCAAGCTCTTCGGCGTGAGCCGGGCGCAGAGGACCATCCATCGATCGGATTTCCACCTCGGCCCCGAAGACGATCCCGACGACCGTGAGCCCATGGAGCTCTACATCGACGTCCTGATCGGCCTGCCGGAACTGGCCGACGGGAGTGCGACGCCTGAGACCATCGCACCCTCGTTCCGCCACATGCTGCTCACGCGGACCGGCAAGGCGCCGGTGTGCCGGCTGCGCCTCGAAGCGCGGTGGGAGGACGACAAGACCGCCGAAGGCGAGGTGTCGCAGAACCTATATTGGATCGACTGCCTGGATGCGGATCCGCCGGACGACAAGAAGCACCCGGTCGCAGCGGCCGATCGCGGCCTGATCCAGCTCTACTACACGCCCGCCAGCCGCGACGCCGCCGCCCAGGTTCGCGCGACCACCGGCGCTCTTGCCGCCCGCCTTCTACGCGCGATTGAATGGACGGAGGACACCAAGCAAGCCGTCGAGGAAGCCAGCACCACGCTCTCGGACGCGTTCGACGAAGAGGAGGCCATCGCCGCGATCGGCGAGGCGCTCCAAGCAAGGTGGTCCGACCTGCACGACGAGGTCGTTGACACCAAACCGCGGCTGAGCCTGGTCAGCCGCCGCTTCGAAGAAGTGATCAACAGGGTTGCTGTGGTCTTCGAACGGGGTCCGCACGGTCAGGAACGCGGCCTTGAGGCGCTGAGCGACGGGCAGCAATCCTTGTTCTACTTCGCGCTCGCCGCCGCCGTGTTCGACCTCGAACGTCAGGTCGTTGCGGGCGAGGTCGAAGGATTCCAGGACGATGAACTCACGATCCCGGCGCTGACGATCTTCGCTCTGGAAGAGCCCGAAAACCACCTCTCCCCCTTCTTCCTCGCCCGCATCGTGAAGCAGGTTCGCTCGTTGACCGAAGACGGTGGCGCGCAGGCGATCATCACCAGCCACTCACCCGCTGTGCTGAGCCGGGTGGAACCGGACGAAGTTCGCTACTGCCGGTGCGACCCGGACGAACGGACGTCCTCGGTCAAGAAGATCAAAAAGCCGACCGGCGATGCAGAGGACGTGAAGTTCGTTCGCGGCGCGCTGCTCGCCTACCCCGAACTCTACTTTGCCCGCTTCGTGCTGCTGGTCGAGGGCGACTCCGAACGAGTCGTGCTCCCCCGGCTCGCCGAAGCTCTAAACCTGCTCATCGACCCAGCCTTCGTTGCGATCGTTCCGCTCGGCGGCAGGCACGTGCAGCATTTCTGGCGACTGCTCGCCGAACTCGGGATCCCGTATGCGACTTTATTGGACCTGGACCTCGGCCGCGACGGCGGCGGCTTCGGGCGCGTGAAAACCGCAATCAAACAACTCATCGAGATCGATGTGCCAAAGGAGACGCTGCTGAAGCTCGGGGACGGCAGCCAGCTTCCCGACGAACAGCTCGAAGCCATGCACGAGTGGCAGGACACCGACGAATTGACCAATCTCAAGGCTTGGGTCGACAGCCTCAAGGCACACGGCGTCTTCTTCTCGGCCCCGCTCGACCTGGACCTTGCCATGCTGCAGGCGTTCCCGGCTGCCTATGAGGCCACGATCCCAGCAGGGGGCGGGCCGAAGATGACGGTCGAGAAGGCGACTGAGGCCGTGCTCGGCACCGCCGGCCCAGGCACCTCGGTATACAAGGGAGTCTTCGCCCCATACCTGAACCTGATGCCGGCCTATCGGTATCACTTCCTCACCCGCAGCAAGCCTGCCACGCATCTGGCCGCGCTCGCGCACTTGAAGAAGGCTGCACTGAATAACGACATGCCGCCTGTGCTGGCCGAGGTGCTCCAGCACGTGGCTGACAAGCTGAGGCGGGACTGACTATGGCGGTGCTGGCGCGGCGCGTGCGGCCGGAAGATTGGCGATCGATCGGAGTCGACGAGCTCGAGCCGAACGCGATGGCGGTGGTGCGCTCCGCCGACAACCGCTCCGTCATCGCCGGCCCGGGCGCTGGAAAGACCGAACTGCTCGCCCAGCGCGCGGCCTACCTCCTCCAGACGGGCGCCGCGCCGCCCCCGCAACGAATCCTTGCGATCAGCTTCAAGCGCGATGCCGCGACCAATCTTGCCGCGCGCGTGCGCAAGCGCTGCCACCCAAGCCACGCCGCTCGGCTCGACTCCTTGACCTTCGACGCGTTCGCCAAAGGATTGGTCGACCGTTTCGGCCAAGCGCTGCCCGACCGCTGGCGGCCGAGGTTCGATTACGAAATCATGTGGACCAACGACGACCTTTACCGCGGGTTTCTGACCCAACAGGTAGGGGCGCCGCCACAGACGATCGGCACGTACGCCGACCTACAGGCGATCTCCGTGAAGAAGTTCGAACGCGACCTCCTCCTCGGCGCGCCCCTTCCGATCGACGGTTGGACGAGCCCGACTCCCGGTCTATGGGCGGCGGACCGGTTCTGGCAGACGTCACTGCACTCCGGCTCGAAATCCCGCCTGTCATTCCCGATGATCGGTCGGCTGGCAGAGCTCCTGCTCCGGCTGAACCCGATGGTGCGCGACGCGCTCAGGCTCACCTACTCGCATCTGTTTATGGACGAGTTCCAAGACACGACGCACGTGCAATACGATCTAGTTCGAACGATCTTCGCCGGAACTGAAGCGATCGTCACCGCCGTCGGCGACAACAAGCAGCAGATCATGCGCTGGGCGATGGCGATGGCCGACCCGTTCGCCGCGCTGGCGGCCGACTTCAACGTGACCCGGACGCAGCTCCTGAACAACTATCGGTCCTCTCCCGGCCTGGTTCAGATCCAGCACGTCCTCGCGCGGGCGCTTGATCCACACGCGGCTGAGCCGATCTCCAAAACCAAAGCCACCGTGGGCGGAGACAGCTGCATCATCCTCGACTTTTCGACTCCCCATAAAGAGGCCGAAAAGCTGGCGGGCTTGGTTCGGTCCGAGATGGAAAAGCACGGACTGACGCCTCGCGATTTCGTCCTCCTCGTGCGCCAGCGCGCCGACAAGTACGCCGCGGTGCTCGAACCGGCGTTCCGAGCCGCGGGTGTGCCGCTGCGCAACGAAGCCGACAGCATCGGCGCGGTTCAATTGCAGGATCTCCTCGCGGATGGGGCGTCAGACCTGCTTGTGGCCGTACTCCGTCTCGCCATGACGGCCCGCGCGGGCCGTTTCTGGACCGAATGCCAGGACGCGCTCGGCGCGCTCTATGGCGTCGCCCCAGATGACGAGGCGGGCCGCACACAGTTCGCGCGCCAGCTCGACGCCTTTGTTCTAGACCTGAAGCGGCAGAACCCGAAGCCGCCGGCAAGCACGACGGAGGCTCGCTCAATCGTCGGCGTTGTGCTCGACTTCATCGGCAGGGACCGGCTCTTGGCGGCGCACCCGGCCTATGCGCAGGGCGGCTGGTTCGCCAAGCTCGAGAACGCGATGGCGCTACACCTCGAAGGCTCATCCGACGGGGCGGCAAACTGGGCAGCCGCCCTGGACGCATATGAGGGGCTTCACTCAGTTCCGCTAATGACGATCCACAAGAGCAAGGGCCTCGAGTACCACACTGTGATCTTTGTCGGCTTGGACGACAGCGCTTGGGCCCGCAGCTTCAAGGAGGATCAAACCGAGGCGACCGCCGGCTTCTTCGTCGCCTTCACCCGCGCCAAGCAGCGCGTCCTGTTCACCTACTGCGCCCAGCGAGGGGCGAAGGACACGATCAACAGCTTCTATCAGCTGCTGCTCGGCTGCGGCGTGAAGATCATCTTTGCGGGCTAGCCCGGTCGCTCGGCAGGATCACCGCGGCCACGCCATCGGCACGAGCTTGATGCCGTCGCCGCTGATGATCTGGGGAGTGCGAGCGGCCCGTCCACGGTGTCCGCGACGACGATGAGGTTCTTGCGATCTCGGCGAAGGCTGTTCTCGCCATGCTCTAGCTCGAGGCGCCCCGCGTAAGCGCTGAGGTCACGACCAACCAGACTGAGAGCGGTCGTGAGCCGCTCCTCTATGGCCTCCTATTCGAGCGCCGGCTCTAGCTCCTCGACCTCAGCGCGGACGCGTGCACATTGTAGCCTCAGCCCTTCATGGTCCGCGACCGCGCGAGCGTTCTCGAGATAATAACCGATCCGGCCCGCGAGACGGGCTTGCTCGGTGAATTTGATCCTGCTCGATTCGAAGCCGCTCATCCTCCGTTATGCGGGCGGCTATAGGATTCCGACACGGTGCCTTCAGGCAACGATCCGAACCCGCCGAAGGACAAGAAGCACTGAGAGACGTCGAGCTATGCACGGCGAAGCTTCACCGACCTCAGGCAGTGGCGATCATGAGCGCCGGCTGAGCCCTTGCGCTCAGCCAGTCGCCTGCATTCCCGCGGCCCTGATCAATTCCGCGGCCTCGACTTTCGCCTCCTCCCGAGCACGAGCAACCTCGCTCCTGTTCGTCAGCACGAGTTGCAACCGCTGCGGCGGAAGGAGCGCGGGGTCAATGTCGAGGTCAAGCTGGCTCTGCAGGTAATATGATGAGCAGACGGTTGTAGTCACATGGAGCGCGCCATCCCGCATGCCGTGATCTCTCTCGAGCGCCGCTTTCATCTGGGCGGACAGACGCGGATTTGGCTGCAGACACAGGACCACCTGCCTTGTCCACTCAAGATCCCAATCCTCCTCTGCCTTTGTCCGCTCCAAAACGTTCAAGTGGCTGAGCCGTCCGATTACGAAGTCGCGGAAGCTGGCTGAGCGATGGCAGAACGCCCGAACGTGCCATCTCTGGCCGTCGAAACCCAATGCGTGTGGAGCGATCGTCCGGGCCGACGGCACGTCATCTGAGAAGGAGAGGTAGCGTACGCGCACGTCTCGCTTTCGATGAATGCAGGCGACCAACTTCCGAAGCACCTCTCGGTCATACACGCGTCGCAGCCGCGGAGCGCCCGCGAAGGCAGGTGGGCGGCCGATCCAGGTGTCGCTTCTCTCTAGCGCGCCGGTAGCGAGAGAGCGCAGCTGGGCGAGATACCCATCGGCCGACGGTTCGCTCAAGAGCGGCCGGAAATCCGGTCCGGCCACATAGGTTCGGGCGGTCTTGTCATAGAGCAGGTTCCCTGGGGCCAGCTCCTGGTACAGAGCAAGATCCTGCGACGCCTGCGGCACGCTTATGCTGAAGAAGTCGACCAGGTCGCCCCGGTTCATCCTACCTTCCCAGTACAGCCGAAGCTCGATGAATTTCAGTCGGCGGCGAACGTTCCACCGCAGCCGCGCGACATCATCGACGAAATTCCTATGTTGATCTTCCACACACGCTCCCGCTCACTCCACCGCATAGTGGCTTGACCCGCCGCGAAAGGCAACGGATATAGTTTCTATACCCGCGCTGGGCGGGCCCGAGTCGCGGAGGTGAACATGACGGCGGAAAAGACGGGAAAAGACAAGGACAATAACAGCGGTGGCAATGGCGCCGGCGGCAATAGCGGCGGCGGCAATGGCGGCGGCGGCAACGGCAACGGCGGCGGCAACGACAAGGTTGACCTGATCGTCCTGGTCAGCGGCAGCGAGGTCGAGATCAAGGCGAAGCTGAACGACACGCTCGGAGAGGTCGCCGAGAAGGCGCTGAAGAAGAGCGAGAATGTGGGCCAGCCGCTCGAGAACTGGGACATGCGCAACGAGGACGGCGAGGTCCTCGACCTTGGCCGGCCGGTCGGCTCGTTCGGCTTTGCCGAGGGCGCGCTGCTGTCGCTCACGCTGAAGGCAGGTATCGCCGGATGACCGGTCAGGTCGTCGATCCCAAGGTTTCGAAGGCGAAGTTCGACCGCGAGGTCGATCAGTTCCGGCGGCTCGGTGCGATGCACCTGCAGCGTGGATGGTGGCTGATGAGCGCCGAGTTCCCGGTCGTGGAGATCGGGTTCGTCACCCCCGGCATGCGACCTCCTGCCTTGATCCTCTGTGCCCGAATCGACTTCACGAATTACGACCTTTGGGCACCCTCGGTGCAGTTCGTCGATCCGTTCACTAAGCAGGCTCTCGGGCTTGATGCGATCGTGGCACCGTTCCTCCGCCTCGGCCCCGATGGGCCTCAGCGCATCCTGCAAGGTCATCCGGGCAGACCGGCATTCCTGTGCCTCCCGGGAACCCGAGAGTACCATGACCACCCGGCGCACAGCGGCGACAGCTGGCTTCTTCGCCGCGGCCAGGGTGAAGGCGGATTGCTCTTCGTCGCCGACAAAATTTCGACCTACGGCTCGGAGCCAATACGCGGATGGCACGTGGAGATGCGGCCCGCGATAGAACAAGTTCCGGCATGAAGAACAGCCTCACCACCGTCACCAAGGTCATCGTACCTCCCAATGTGATCGACTGCACCATCGAGCACCTTCGATCGACGGGACGGAAGGGGCTCGAGGGCATGGCCCTCTGGGCGGGCAGGCTCGGCGAAACCCGCTTCGATGTGACCGAGGCGATTATCCCCCGACAGCAGGGTCATCGCACCGAGCACGGCCTCGCTGTCTCGGTTCCCGGCGACGAGCTTCACCGCATCAACATGTGGCTCCACCGCAGCCGCCTGCGGCTCATTGCACAGGTCCATAGCCATCCAACCGAGGCCTACCACAGCGACACGGATGATGAGTATGCGATCACCACCGCGCTTGGATCGCTCTCGATCGTCATACCCGACTTTGCAGTGCGGCCGTTCCAGCTGCAGGACTGCGCCGCCTATCGGCTTTCCAGCCGGCCCTGGTGGCACTTTTCGTCTAAGGCGCACTGGCGCCGAATGCCCCTTGCGGAGCTTCGCCGTACCCTAAAGCTGGAGAGCTGTTAGATGGCTGTCGCGAACTTCTTCGACAGATCCTTGTTGAGTGCCTCGCAGGCGCTCCGAGGTATCGCACCCGCAGCCATCCAGCAGAGGCTGGAAACGATTGTGGTCGAACTCGCCTTCGACGACCATGCAGCAGTTGCCGCGGAAGGACGGATCGCGCTCGATCTGGCGGTTCGGCTGCTTGCCCGGCTGTATCCGACACTGCGGATAATCGGTCCAAGCAACCCGGCTCTGCCACTCACAGCGGAGCTCGAGGAGCTCGCCAAAGCCATCAACCCTGAAATCGAGATCAGCCTGACAGGCGAAGCCGACGTTCGCCTCATCTTCGGGGCGACGACCGCTGAAGCGGGCACCCAAGTGATTTACGCTGGCTCGGACGGGTGGCTGGCGAAGGTATCGAAGGTTGGCCCGCAGGGTTGCGGGACCACCGACCTCCCCTTCGGCGCCGGCGCGGCGGCGTGTCTCGGCGCGGCAAACGTCTTTCGTGCCATCTTCAGCGACTGGCTGGAGGCGCCGCAGCTGGACGAAGCCGCCGTGCTTTCGCTCCTTGATTTCTCGACAGGCGCCAGCGCTGCGCAGGGCCCGGGCGCAATAGAAGTGGACATCGGCGCAACGCCGCTGGTCGGCCTCGGCGCAATCGGCAACGGAGTGATTTGGGCCCTAAGTCGCACCCGTGGAGTCTCCGGTGCCCTTCATCTGGTCGACCATGAGACGGTCGAGCTTTCCAACCTTCAACGCTACGTTCTCGCCACACAGGAAGACGATCAGCAGCTAAAGGTTGCGGTTGCCCAGCAGGCGCTCGCGGCCGGCGGCTTTGAAGCTGAGGTTTTGCCGTTCGCCTGCAGATGGGACGAATACCTGCAGGGCCAAGGGCACCCCGTGCTGGGGCGGGTGGTCGCCGCTCTGGACAGCGCCGAGGATCGCATCGCCGTCCAGGCGTCGCTGCCGCGACGCACGCTCAACGCCTGGACACAGGCGGGCGACCTTGGCGTCTCCCGGCACGGCTTCAATGATAGTGATGCCTGTCTGACCTGCTTGTATCTCCCCACCGGAACGAAGCCAAACCAGGATGTAATCATCGCCGAGGCGTTGAAGCTGCCGACCGAGCCGCAGAACCTCCTGCACCCGCTTCGCGAGTTACTCGTCAACGGGCAGCCGGTAGGCGATCAGTTCGTCCGTGACGCGGCCCACCGCCTTGGCCTTCCCGAAGAAGCGCTTCTGCCCTTTGCCGGCGAGCCCCTGATGCAATTCTACGTTAAGGCGGTTTGCGGAGGGGTCATCCTCGACGGGAGGCTCGACAAACCCCCTCTCGAGGCGCCGCTAGCATTCCAATCTGCGCTGGCCGGCATCATGCTTGCGGCCGAGCTAATCGCCGACGCCGGCGGAATGAGACGCGATGCCATGAAGACGAAGACCATCCTCGATCTGAAGCGGGCTCTGCCGAAGCGTCTCAACTTCCGCATCGCCAAGCGCGACGCCACCACACAGAGCAAGTGCATTTGCCAGGATCCCGATTTCGTCAGCGCGTATGTGGCAAAGCACTTGACCGCAGAACCCCGCCCGGCCGATCACTCCTGACAATCGCCAACAGAAGATAGAGCTCCTGGCGTGTTTGATCTGCCTTCTGCGCCCTCTTTGCGTAGGATCTTGCAGAGGAGGCTGCCACATCGGGAGATTGGCGGTCTCCCGACCCGCTTAGACGAAGCGCCCGCGTCTACTCCGTTGAACCTTGCCGCAGCGGCAGCGGAGCTGCCACAGTTGATGAGCGCCCTCCGCTGGCCGTGGGTGAAAGCCGTTCTCGAGGAGGTGGTGAACCAGGGATCGGGCTGGGAGGAGTCAGCCCTAATGGTGGCGCTTCGCACACACATTGATCAGCATTGGAACAGCTTCGCTCTTTCACTCTCCGTTGAGCAGGTAGATCATCTGCTCGACACCACGCTCCTCCGGAGCTTTCCGAGGCTTCGGGCCGAGCCCACCTTGTTCGGCCTTCTGGCCCAAAGTCTTGGCAGGTCGGAGCACCTCTATGCGAGCCACACCGAGTCCTTTCTCAAGCTGGTGGACATTCGCTCGCGAGATGCGGTTCGATTGCTCGTCGAGGCCTTGCGCGAGCGGCGGCGGGCAGGTCTTGATAGTGCCGAAGCGTGGCCGGTCCTGCTTTGGCCAGCATTAGGAAGGGGTGCCGGCTGGGACACTTGGACACAATTGTTCGGGATTCTCATCGCCATGCCCGAGTATGCGGGGCTCGACGTCATCGTTCCACCACCTGCAACTGCAGAAGGGCAGTCAACCCATCTGACTTCTTCCAAGGTGCAGCTGGCGCAGCACCTGTCGCGCGCCGAGAAGGTACGAGGCCTAGCCGGACACCTCCAGCATCTTTTCAAGGGCGAGCAGGCTGCAAAGCTCATCGATCGTCCCGCGGAGACTAGGAGCGCATTTGTCGCCCGCCTTCAGCAGCTGATCGGACGAGACGCACAGCTTCGACAAGCAGCTGTGGAAGCCTTGCTCTGGTTGGCTGATGGCCAGGCCGCTGAACTCGCCCTGTTTGCGGCCACCAGGCTCGTGCAGCCCGCGGACCGGAAGCTGCTGAAGGAGCTGTCTCTGCATCCGAATGCCCTGACGGGCTATGGGGCGGATGCCGTGGAGCAGATCGTCTTCGGAGATGGGCTCAGCGGGATGCGGATCGAACCCACCGCGAGGCATGGCATCGCCTCCGCGGCGCAGCCGCTGGCGCCAACCAGAATCGCTGATGAGGAGCCACGCACGTGGCTCGGTGATCGAGCGATCGAACGAGCCATAGAGGCCGTTGTTGATCGCGAGGAGCGGCGTTTCGCTACGGAGTATCCGCGCCATCATAGCGAAGGGGAGGAGCGTCTCTGCGCGATCCTTTTCGAAGCTCTCTCCAAGGAATTTGCAATCCTCAGTCGGGGGTGGGAGACCGCGGCGCGACTCGCCGGATCTCCGCGAGCGGCGAACGTTCAGTTGCGCTACAGGTCAGTGGACAAGCCCGAGGAAGGCAGCAAAGGCGTAAAGGGTGCCAAGCGCTTCTCTACCGACGTTTGCCTGATCGTCGACCCTATGCTGGACGGCCGCTCCCTCGGGCGGCGAGCGAGCCTCCTCCAGGCGAAGCGGCTTTACCGGGACGGTCGCCGTCGCTCGTCGAGCGCTTGGGAAGCGTCCTATCGATTGAAGCCGAAGCAGACGGCTGAGCTCATCCAGCAGACCGAGTCCTCGTTCTTCATGTTCCAGGGTCCTGGGCTGAACGGGCGTGGCCTCCCCATCATTCCTGCTCGGCTGGTGTCAGACCTCGCCCTGCACCAGAGTGCAAGCGGCGCGCAGCTAGCCGCCGCGAGGGTCGGCACTGCCGCGCGACCGCTTGCGGACTGGCTAACCTACAGCTTGCTTGGGCTTCGTGTAGGAGACCCTTATGAAGAACTGGTCGAGCGAGCCGAAGGCGGACGCGGGCGGTTTGCGCGCCGGCTTCTCGAGCTGCCACGCGTAGAGGTTGCCGTAGCCGTGGGACCTGTAGAGCGCAGGCGTTGATGCTTTCCCCTGCGTTTCGGCAGGATTATGTGGCTCCTCGTTTGCTGGCAAGTGACATCCCTCGTTCAAAAACGGGGATGAAGAGGATCGGCGGCGTGGCACTTCCGGGCATGGGTGCAGCGGCTTTGCCGCGAGCAGAGCCGAGACAGGCTTTCTGAGGGATTTATGGCTGAAGGGCGGAAAAGCCGTGGGCCAAAGGCAGGGACCTAACCGCTACGAAGGCCGTTCATTGACTGGAAACGGTCGGAAGCGTAGATATCCACACCGGAGCAGAGAAATGTCTGATTATTTCGACCCTTGGCAGCGCCAGCGCGATAAGGAATTCGCGCGTGAGCGGGACGAGCAGGACCTGCGCGCTGGCGCGGTCTCCCGCCAGGACCTGAGCGCCCGTAACGGGTTTTTCTCCTCCCTCCAAATTGTAGGTTCCTCGATCCGGCATCAGGGTATCGTCGGCTGAACGAGGGGCCTCTAAAGCCTGAAATCGTACTGCATCTCGCGTCCATCCTTCAGCTGGCGGATGGCGCTTTCGTAATCGGTGGCCAGGCGCTCAACCTGTGGGCGGAGCAATATTCGGCAGCAGAAGAGCTCGCCAGCTACGGCCCCTACACCTCGAAGGACATGGATTATTTCGGCCGTCGCGAAGCAGCCGACAAGCTTGCCGCAGCGCTTGGCGGCCATGTTCGCACGCCTGAGGTTGGCGACGCTACCCCCCACTCTGCCATAGTGGAGGCGGAGATCGATGGCGAGGTTATCGAAATCGACTTCCTGAGCCATGTGTTGGGTGTGAATGCCAACGTGCTGCAACGTTCGGCTGTGGAATTGATCCTCGCTATTAGAACGCCCGCGGGTGAGGGCACTCTGACGGTCCCGATCATGCACCCGCTACACGTCCTTCAAAGCCGGGTGGCCAACGTCGTAGAACTCAAGCGAACAACGGATCTCGCGATTCGTCAGCTTAACGCGTCTCCTATCGTGCTTCGCGAATATGTGAGCAATATGCTGAACCTCGGCAAACACCGCGAGGCCACCGCGACGCTGGAGCAATTGTTCGAATACCTCCGTTCGCATGTGAACGGCCGGCGTGCTCACCGGGTCATGGCCAACGATCCGGCCGGCATCCTTGACCATTTTGCCAAAGATCCAAGGATAGACGAACGATACCGAGCAAATACGCTCAACAACATGCGCGAGCAGCTCCGGAGCCGCCGGTCTGCTTGGGCACGTATGGCAGCGTTGGTCGGTCTTGGACGGAGGGTATAAGCGCCCAACGGAGCTGCTTTGACTCATTCCTAGCGGGCGTACCGCAGAGGCGCTGGGTGGCCAAACAGCCTCGTTTTGCCGTCGCTGGGACGCCGAGGTGACTACCTTGAGACAAGAACAGCGTGCCTGGGAACCGAGCTTGCGTTGAGGAGTCCGGTTGGCGATAGCACCCGCAGGGTAGTGCGTTGGTTCGAACGGCGGGGCTACGAGGTTGAGCGAATTCCTCACCTGACCTCAATCACCATTCGCCTCCAGAAGGGGAGGTGCCGCCCGTTCACAAGTTACCGATCAGCGATTGCGTAGAGGCGGCTACATCTGCCTTTGGCCGGGCGGATGAATATCTGCTTTTCCTGACGAGGACAGGAAAGCGCACGTTTGAGCCATGATAGATGCTACGCTCGCTTTCGGTCCAAAGCGGGCGGTCGCGCGGCCCCCGCTCGCCAGCCACGCTCTACTCGAGTGCGCCGGAGATGACCTTGTTGAGGGCGGTCAGCAGGTTCGCCCGCTGCCGCTCCCAGATCGCGTTCTGGATCTTGGCGTTCTGGAGTCTGGTGCTGACCTCGCTGACGGTCGCCGCGACCGTAACCGGGAATCCCGCCATCGGCCGTGGCATAAGCGCGGAGGCGCTGCCTAGCTTGCGGCAGTCGCCGGTCTGTCCCGGACTTGTGCACGCGGTGATCGGCGTCCCGGCCGTGAGGCCCCGGAAGGTGAAGCTCGGCGACCCGATCGCCTGCGACCGGCGCAGCACGCACCCGGGTCCCTGGCACGGCTCGGACACGATCGCATCAAAGCCGAGCAGCACCGTGGTGTTGATGGTGTTCACGCGTGAGGCCTGTACGACCGGCGAGGTTACGATGCTGGCATATACCGGGCGTGCCATGAAGGCGCTCTCGTCGATCGCGCGTAGCTCGAAGATGAACAGGCTGGCGAGCGCGTTGTTCGCGCGCCGCTCGACCGCCATGCAGGGGGTCTTGACCGGAGTCCCGCCGGCCACGGCCGTCTGTTCGGGCAGGTCGGGTAGCCCCGTCAGGTTGGCGCGGCCGCCGTAGCTGTTGCTGTAGGACTCGAGGCGTGCTGCCTCGCGCCGGCTGAGCGCCTCAAGGCCTTCCTGGAGGACCATGTTCGCCGCGAACAGCAGAATCGGCAGAAAAACAGCGCGGTCCACGTCTGCGCCCGTTTGGCAAGTCGGCGGCGCGACGATGCTCGAAGGCAGGTCAAGATCCGAAAGCATGTAGACATGGGTGCCGTCGGGTCGGCTCGTCGTCGCCTGGCCGGCGGCCGGCACGGCGAGCGCGGCGGTAGTCAGGACGGCTGTAATGCGTAGCAAATATTTTCTCATGGCCGATCCCCTTGTTGAAATTTTGAAGGCCCTCAGTCGGGTGAGGCAACGTCGCTGACGCGGAGGCTGTAGCGGCCGCGGCCCCCGCTAAAGGCGGCGACGCGAATAATGTAGTCACCGGCGGCAGGCGCGGTGAAAAGCAGGCGCGAGGAGAGCCCGGCGCCGGCGTCGTCGTTGGTCGCGATCGGCGCGCTCTCGCGGCCGGCAAGGTCATGAACGTGGACGACCGGATCGAATGCGCCCTCCACCGCGTCGAGCAGGATCACGATGGATTGGCCCTCGGCGAGCGCCAGCTGAAAATCGTCGAAGCGGCCGCCCTCGCCTTCGGGATCCTCGGCGGTCAAGGCGCCCTCGAACCGGCGCCATTCGATGGAAGCGGTCGTGGTCGTGGCCTCGGTCACCGGCTGCGGCAGGGACGGCGCGCGGCTTACGACCAGGGAGTAGGCGCCGCTCGCCCCGGACGAGAAAGCCGAAACCTCGATCCGGTACTCGCCGGGCTCGGGCGCGGTGAACAGCAAGCGCGAATTGAGGCTGCCATCGAAATCGTCATTCTCGGCGATCGGCTCAGCCTTGCCTAGCTGAAACAGCCGCAACACGGTGTCGAAATCGTCGGACGCGGCGGAGATCCGCACACGCTGGCCGGCGGCCAGCTGGACCGTGTGCCCGGACGATGGCGGAGCAGACGCTGCGGCGCCAGCGGCGGGCAGCGTTCCCCGCATCGACAGCAAGGGCGCCTGGGCGGCCGCGGCCGAGCCGAGGAACAGGGCGGCGAGCGTCAGCCGGCGCGCCGTCACGGCCGGCAGGTTCCGGCGATGCAGGAATTGATCCACCGCGTGTAGTTAGCGACGCGGGTGTAAACGCCGAACTTGTTCGGCTCGGCGCAGCCCGCGCCGAAGCTGACGACGCCGACGAGCGCGCGGCGGCTGCCGCTGGCGATAGTGAGCGGGCCGCCGCTGTCGCCCTGGCAGGAATCCCGTTCCCCTTCATTGAAGCCGGCGCAGATCATGTTGTCGGTGATTCGGCTGGCGCCGTAGGACAAGGGATGGCGGCAGCGGCTGCGCGGGACGATCGGGACGTCCACGGTCTGCAGCAGCGGCGGATCCGATTGCGAAGCGGTTTGGCCCCAGCCCGTGACCCTGGACATGGTCGGCGGATTGGCGACCGCGGCCTCGACCAGCGCATCGGCCTGCGCGTCGGCGGCGGCGATGGTGCCGGTGGTCAACGACCGCTCAAGGAACAGCAAGGCGATGTCGTTGTTGCTCCGGACCGGCCGGTTGTAGCGCGGGTGGAGGACGATGCGAGTGGCGTGGACGCGCTCGCCCCCTTGGTTGAGGTTGACCGTGCCAGCGAGCACGTCGACCTGCTCGGCGCGGGTGCCGCGATCGAGGCAGTGGGCGGCAGTGAGCACCACGTTCGGCGCGATGAGCGAGCCGCCGCAGAAGGCGTCGTTGACGTTCAGCTCGCGGGCGAGCAGCGCCACCTGCCAAGGGTCTTCGCCCTGAACTGCGTCGATGCCACCGATGACCCGCCGCTCGACGAGCTGCCGGCCGGTCCGGACGCGGCTGATCAGGTCAAGTAGGGGCAGCGAGCCCGTCGCGGCCAGCGCGGCGCGTTCCTCGCGGGCGTCTCGCGACGGTTCGACGGCGGCCGAACCGTCGGTCTGTGCACAGGCGGTGACCGCTACGGCAGCGGCGAGAAGCGAGCAGATGCGCATGGGAGATCCTTCGGTTGAGGATGACAGCGGGTCAGCAGAGCTCGGTCATAGCGGGCGACAGCGCGTGAAGTCGGCGGACGGCCTCGTTGCGATACGGGTTTTCGGGATAGTCCTTGAGGAATATGCACAGCGCGTCGGGCGCCCCAGACCCGGTGCGTTGCCGGGTCAGGCGCCAGCGCTTCTCCATCCCCTGGCGCTGCTCCGCTGTCGGGTTGAAGACGAGGTCGCCATCCGGAAAGCCCGGGTCGCTGGCCCAAGGGATCTGGGCCTTGCCGGTGTCGTAGCTCACCTGGCGAGACACCTCGTTGAGAATGCGTTCAAGCGTCAGGCCCGGCTGGACGATCGCTTGAGCCAGGTGACGGGTGTAAAAGCTCGGCGTCCCGGGCGGATCGCCGCCGTGGCCGCCGAAGGACGGCCTGCGCGCCTCGGCCGCATAGGCGATCAGCAACCGGCTCGATCCCGGCACCGGGGACAAGCCAGCGACTAAGGTGTCGCCACCGTCCGCCGGCCCGGCGCCTCCCTGGAGACTGTCATCGCTGCGCGTGCCGACGAGTTCCGTGGGCGGAGTCGCGGCGACGATCGCCGCGCGCAGCGCCTCTCCCGAAAGCTGATCCACATTGGGAATCTTTGGAAGCGTGTCGGTGCGGCACGCGTCGAGGACGAGGATCATCAGCCGCGCGCCGGTGTCCTCGATCGTCCGCATTAAGTGGTTGAGCGGAATGGCATGTCCGCCAAGATCGCCGGGGTCGTACTGGAAGCTCGAGGGCACCAGGTAATTGATGCCGTTGCGCTCGATACCGTGGCCGCTGAAATAAACCATGACGGTGTCGCCGGGTTCGATCGTCGCGACGAAGGCAGTGAGTTGCTCAATGAAGCTTTCGAGATCGATCCGGCCCTCCGGCTCGCCCCGGCGCGTGACCGCGACTGTTACCTTGAAATCAAGCCGCGCGAGCGCCCGGCGGATGGCTGGGACGTCATTGCGCGCGCCGTTGACTGCCGGGTAGCGGTCGTAGACCGGGATACCGACGACAAAGGCGCGCCGTTCCGGTGGCTGAATCCCTTGGGACGCAGGCAGGATGCTGCCCTGTGCTGCCAGCGGCTGCGCTGCGAAGAAAACCGCCCAGCCGGAGATCGCTATTCGAAGTAATCGACTGGGTCGACGGGCAAGCCGTGTTTTCGGCATTCCCGCCACCGATTTCGCTTGGAATGTCCCACGCACATCCTGCTTCACCTTCGACCAAGCGCTACGGCTGATCGTTCCGATTTTAGAGTCGCAGTATGTGATGCCTTCGTCAGACTCAACTCGGACGGTAAAAGGCTCTTGAACATCAGAGAGAATCGCCTCGGCAGCATTGCTGAGACCATTGCGACAGATGACAATATAATTTGTCATGCATCCTCACATCATAGGTGGATACCCCCTACGCAACCGACGCACATCAGACTCGAAGGTACAGGGGGCCGTGTGCAAGTCAAGCGAGTTTTATCTAGTGGAATCAGCAATGTATCGCAGAACGCGAATGTAAGCGGAATTGGATTGCATGCCTCGATTGGAGACTCAGAATACTGCCTTCCGCGCCATTTGACTCGAGTCGCTCCTGTGCATGTCTAGGCCCTGCCTGCGTGCGACTCTGAGCAGGACGCGCGCCAAGTCATGCAAACGCTCACCCGCCAGCTCTCGCTCAGTGGAGTCTGAGTTGGGACAGTAGCGGCCGAGGATGCGATCTTGGTTGGTTCGGTCGTCGCCACTTAGCAGCGAGCTGCCGACGTGGGCGCACATCGGCCAACGCCTGTACGCGACGGCGACCCCAGAGGGGCGACGGCAATGGCGGCGGAGCAGACTGTGCTGACCATCTCGGAGGCGAATGAAGCTCCGCACTTTGATGTCGCCCTGCCCTCGCTGCCATTCATCGCCACTCGCCCGGGCACACGGCGCCAAACCTGCGGCTAGCTGCTCAGTTATCGCGCTTCCGAGTCGTTCTGCCTCGATCGAGCTCTAAGAGGTGCCCGGCCTGCAACGACACAACCCTGTCCGCGAGAGCAGCAACGGATGCTTTGTGAGTCACTATGATTCTCGTGATGGGCAGCTCCCTGACGATCTCGAGAATGCGACGTTCGTTGGTTTCGTCCAAATTAGCTGTGCCTTCATCGAGCAACAAGATCCGAGGCCTCCGGTAAAGCGCGCGCGCGAGCATCAGCCTCTGCTTCTGGCCGGCGGACAGCGAGGATCCCATGTCACCGATTCGTGTCTGGTATCGCAGAGGCAATCGCGTGATCTCGTCGTTGATTTGCGCGGCCTTGGCGGCAGCTTCCACATCGGCAAAGCGCGCCGAAGGGTCAAAGAGGCAAATATTATCGTAGAACGTCCCGGAGAAGAGGGTGTCCGACTGCCCAACCACGCCGACCTGGGATCGCCAAGATCGCCACAAAGACGCGTTTGCCGGCTCTCCATCAAGCAGAATCTCACCCTTAGAAGGTTCAAGCACGCCTAGGAGCAATCGTATCAGGGTGGATTTTCCCATTCCCGATGGACCCACGATCGCCAGAAAATCCCCAGGCGCGACGTTCAGGCTAACGTCGCGCAATACCCAAGGGTCAGACACACCGTAGCGAAACCAAAGCTTGCAGCACTCAATGCCGCCCTCCCAGCTCCTGGAGGGCATCAGCTGATCGGACTCGGCCGGCTCGAGAACGATGTCGCCCAACCGATCAAGATGCAGTCCAACCATGCGAAATTGCATGACCTGTGCGGCAGCCGAGCGTAGCCGGTCAGAGAACACCAGTGACAAGGCGTAGAATGTCATCAGCATGCCGAGCGAGAAACCAGTGCCTGCTTGCACGAGAAGGGCGCCAATGCAAAGAACAGAAACGGTCTGCAGCCCGGCAATTGCGATATTTACAGAAGAAGCAACAGAGGCGATTTTCGACACAGTCAACGTCTTATTTATCGTCTCCGTTGCCAGGTCTCGCCAGCGGGCTACCCGAATCTGTTCCTGACCCATGATCTTGATCGTACTCATTGCCCGCAAAGATTCGATCACGTGGGTTTGCTCGACCCCTGCGGCCAGCAATGACTCCGATGATCGACCGATGGTCAGCTTGGAGGTGACCAGCGAAAAGACGACGCCGAGAGAAGCGAAGGCGAACACCACCAAAGCGAGCCAAGCCGAATACCCAACCATGAAAGTCGCTACTAAGATCAAGCTCACGGAGTCGATTGCCACCGATATCACACCCTGCCCAAGCAGATCCTTCAGGGAGCCAAGCGCATTCAATCGGGATATAACATCGCCGACCTGCCGTTTCTCGAACCACGCGATCGGGAGGCGGACGAGGTGGGATTGCACATTGCCTGTTAGCTGCAGAAGAATTTTCGAGCCGACCACTTGGACTGTCCAGTCTCTTATGCCGGTAGCGATTGCTTGGAAGCACACGGCCGCCGCAAAACCGAGCCCGATGAGCAGGATAAATTCGCTGCCTCCATTGAAGGACATCTGATCGACAACGACTTGGAGCTGCAGGGCTGGAATGATCGCCAGCACCTGGACGAGAGCGGACACGGCAATGATTTGCAAAGCGGCTGCCCACAAGCCTGTGCTCTTCGACCACAGATGCCAGAATTTCAGCCGCTCGCGGCGATCTCGTTTGACGAACTCCGCGCGCGGGAAGAGCTCCAGAACAACGCCGCTGAAGTGGTGCGAGAGTTCGGCGAATCGAACGCGGCGTCTTCCAATGCCCGGATCGTGAATGATCGCCCATTGGCCCCGAACTGATTCGAGAACGACGAAGTGGTTCAAGTTCCAGTGTATGATCACTGGGTCGGAAATGCAGCGCAGCGCTTCAAGTTCGACCCTGAGAGCGCGCGCCCCTAATCCCATCGCGGCGGCGGCGCTTATGAGTGCCGCTAAGTTCGTCCCGTTGGCGGAAACAGGGAAGGCTTGCCTGAGCTGCACAAGCTCGAAGCGATCGCCGAAGTAGTCGCTGACCATCGCGAGGCAGGCGAGGCCGCAATCAGCCTGCTCCGTAGCTAGGATGGTGCGGATCGCTCGCCGCATGCTACTGCCTACCGGCAGCGGATGGAGGCTGCAGAATACGAGCCAGGAGCGTCTGGCGCCTCACCAAAATAGTAGCGCGCACAGGTGTTCCGGCGCGCAAGTTGTGGCCGCCGAAATCCGTTGGCAGAGCGACGCGGGTGACGAATACCGGTTCTTCCAGATTAGCCGAGGGTAGTGCGATCTCGTTCGGAGGAAGAGCGTTCATGGTAACGGCCCGAACACGGCCGGTGAGTGAGAGGCTGGAATTCCGCTCATCCTGGAAGTGGACGCGCACCTCCTGCCCCACCCGCACTTGAGCAGCGTTTGCAGCTGCAACGTAAATTTCGACCTCCAAACGCCCTTGATTGGGCATCAGCCACGCGATGGTCTCACCACCGGCGACCGTTTGCCCTAGGGAGACCGGCACTGCCCCCACTGTGCCGTCCGAGGAGGCATAGATTCTAGAGCCCTGCTGTCTGCTGGCCGTTGTAAGCCTCTCGACAAGAGCTGCTCTTCCGGCCTGGCCCTCCGATGCCGCCAGACGGCCGTTCAGCCGCGATGCTCGAGCCTCAGCTTCGGCGTTCGCGATCTCGCGCTCAATGCCCAGGACGCTCGACCGCGCCTGAGACACTGCGGCCTCCGCCTCGAGAACATTTGTGTGGTGCTGGACCAGAGCGGCTCTGGATATAAGCCCGCGAGCGGCCAGCGTGGAATACCCCTCCAGACGGCTTCTGGCGAGCACCAGCTTGTCGTATTCGATCCGAGCGCGACCGTTCGCCTCCAGGAGTTCGCGCTGAAGCAAGCGGAGCCGCCTCTCGGCGTCCCCCACTTCAGCAGAAGCTTTCTCGATATTCACGGCGGTCTGGTCGGCCAAAGCCTCCAACTGGCGACGCGCAGTTTCTTCCAGCACATCCTCAGTCTCACCTGCCGCCGAGCTCGTAGGGTATCTAAGAATGGCTAGAAGCTCGCCTTTTCGGACGGGGCGATTTTCAGCTATGTTCAGCTGGGACAAGATACCGGTTTGCGGAGCCGCCATTCGCACGAGCCCGCCCGCGGGAACGATCCACCCGGGGGCTTCCACTTTCTGTGGGATTGGGATCACGGCCGCTGCAGCAAATCCTGCCAGTACGATCACGGTAGCGAACAGTGCCAGCAGCAGATGGGAGGGACGATGATGTATAACAAGGGAGCCTTGGAGCCGATTCGTAGCGAATCGAACCGCTTCCGGTCTGAACATCTCACTTTGAGAGAAGCTTCTGATCTCAACGTAATCAGGGTCTGACGGCACCCCCGCCTCCCTCACGTGTCGACAGATCCTCCCAATTGATCAGAAGATCTGCGATGAGCTCATCCCATGCACTCTGGCTGTGTCCGGCATTCACGACCGTGAAGCGACAATCACCGCCAAGTCTCAAGATCTCAGTGCATTTCGCTAGACCATTTACTGTGTACTCGAGGTCGAAAGCCCCTCCGCCCATGAAGATTCTTTCGCTAGCATTGTCGGGGAGTCGGTCCACGGGATTGTTCGGAAGGGAAAAGGCACCCCACACGCCGGCTTCACCTGGGCGGTGTCGCGCCTGATGAAGCACCCAGGTCGCACTGGCCGAAGTACCTACGAAAGCCACCTGCTCCCGGTTTTGGCCGACCTGATATTCTCGTGTAAGAGCTGGCGCCAGGTCATCAAAGATGAATTGCTCGTAGCGGCGGTAAACGGCCGGGTTTAGACCACTCACTCGTTCTTGGAGCCGCAGCTCACTCCGACGCTGCATGTCGCTGATGCGGACTGTGCTGATTCCATCGCCTGCGGGGAGCGCAATGATGATGACAGGGCTGATCACCTGTTCGTAGATCAGTGCATCTACACGCCGGAAGAAGCTGTCTGGACTCTCTGCCAAGTCGAGGACGTACATCATTCGCGAGGATCGAGATGAGTTTCTAGGACGGTAGATGGCGATGCGGCGTGTCAGTCCGGATTGGGCACCCGTAACCGTCTGTCGCACCATGACGCCGGCGCGAAGCGCATCTACGGGCATCGGGCCGGCAGCGCTCCCACGGAATTGGAAGTAGCCGACGAAACCAGCATCCGCTGTTACAATGATGTCCAAAATCGCACGATCAAGACTGTCGACTTCGAACGCGGCGCCCCAGAGGTTCGCCAATCCGTCATCGATGCGCTGAAGCCGGCCGCGAAATGTACCGCTCAGCGCCGGCTCAGCTCCTTCGTGCCGCGCAACGATGAACAGCTTGCCTTCATGCTGGTATGCCACAACCGGCGACTCGCCCAGCTTAGCGACCTCAGCGGGGATCAGCGCTGACTTTGGGAAAGCCGCGGGCCGCACACGCGGCGTGAGTAAGACTGCGGACGTGGGTCGTACATCAGCCAACGCCGCGGCAATGGGCAAACTGGCGAAGATCAGCGCTGAGAGCGCGGCAACCTTCATTTTGTGCTCAGCCCGACGCGACAACGACCGGCTCGCCAACGAACTTAGCTATGGCCGGATCTTCCTCGGCCTCATTCACTACGAAACTCATGTCGGGTAGGTCCGCCACCGCCACGTGTCCGTTCCCGTCGGAGCCCACGAGATGAAAGCAGAACGGCCACAAGAGGTTTACGTCTTCGCAAAACAGCTCCATCCAGGTAAAGCGACCGGCGGTGTTGGCTTCAAGGAACCACCAATCTCCTGTTTCCGAAACGGCGAAATCAAACACTGCGAAGCCAAGCCCCGCTTGCCTGAGGTAGCTCTTCACCATAGAACGTATGTTGTCCGGGAGTGCGACGGGTCTAAGCTTCGACAGATAATTAAAGCTCGATTTGTAGTCTAGAGGATCGTCGTTCTTGTCGAAAGGTATCATCACGCCTGACGCGTGATCGCCGAACGCGGCTATTCTAACATCGCAGGTCTTCTCTATCATCTGCTGGTAGATCAGCGGCGCGGCGGCCAGGGGGGAATCGTCGATCTCATCCAGACGCTCAAGGATTGTTGCGGTGAAGACCCTCGCGTTTGCGCCTGGCTTGCCCTGGTTGAAGTTTGTCGAGGCGAAGGGTTTCACACAGACGCGCGACAGCGACCGCGCAAACTCCCTAATTCGTGCCGGATTATTGGAGATCAATGTCGCCGGAACGCAAAAGCCTGATTGCGCTGCGAGTTGGTACTGCTCGGTTTTGACTGAGTACCTCTCGTTAGCGAGCCAAGTGTTGGTAGCGTTTCGGCCATTGAGCAAGCTCTTCAGGCACGCCGTCGCGTGAAAGAGGTTCGTACGGGCCTCCTCGAATTCCGCTGGTGAGTTGAATCCCGGGTCCTGAGGGGAGTAAAAGTTTCTCCTGTTCCAGACACTTACCTGTTGATCATCCAGTGAGTATGATCGTCCATTCGCCTCCACCATGGCGACGCGCGAGTGGGAGCCGGAATAGACGGAGAGAGCGCCGCTGCCGAGAATAGTAGACCCATCGACGAGAGCTACATCGAAGTTTAATATAGAGAGTGCCTTTATGACATACGCGACGTCCGCGTCTATGTCGCCGGCGAATACAACGACCGAGTCTGCCATCCTGGTGTAAGGATCTAAAACAGATTTATTGGGCAGCGGGCGTTCGGCAGCCGATTCTTAATGTTCATTATGCAGTGGCAAAGGGTGCATTGAATGATGCGCTCGCTGTTCTGCCCCAAGAGTCTCCGCGAGTTGTGGCAAGCGCGGCAACGCGCCATACGTCGCTGATAGATGGGCAGGTCGACCTCGTGCGGCACCACCGCGTTGGTGTCTACCGCTTCGGCGTTCGACATGACGCAGATCCAATCCAGATTTCGCAGGTCTTCCGCCTACGCATACCCCAGGCGCGACAGGCTGAGCAATTCCGCTCAACAAGAGCCTTCGCATTGGAGCATCGCAGCTGCGTCCTCACAATAAGGAGGGCTGCACCCACTGCTGTTGCATGACATCGAGACCTGCCCGCTAGAGCAGCTACAACGGCAACTACCCCCACCTATCGCTTCGATTTCCGAGGGGCTAAGTTCACGTGCCAACATGGAGCTGAGCGAGATCATGGCTCAATCCTATCGCTGATGCGACGATCAATTCGTGCGCTGCGGTAAACGTGGCGAGAGCGATCGAAAGAGTCAACAAGAAAACGAAGCAGTTGTTTGCCTCCGCTCGCGGAGCAACGCGTCACCATTGCCGCGGGTGTGGCTGGTGATCACGCCGCCAGCGTAATCTCGTGACGTGCGAATGCCGATCCCAGCATCTCCGGCGCCAACGTCGATCGACGCTCTCCAGCTCGTACGCGAGATTTACTCCACGAAGCGCGATAAACCCGATCATTGTCCGTGCAGCACGTGGAAGATGGACCGCGGGACAAGCACAAGATGATCGAAGTCCTCTCCTCCGCGGTCGCCAGCAGCCGAACATATCCGGATTTCAAGCTCGACTTAGCCCTGTCTAGATCAGACCGCGATTGAGTAGACCTGCTCCGGGCACCCCCGGCGGCACGGCTCCGCTCACGCCGAAGGAAGCAAGCGCCGACGCCGGCACCGAGCCGCCGCTAGTCCCCACCCGTGTCTCCGAACCGTCTCCGAGCCCCGCCTAGCCTACCCGAAGGCTCATCGCGAGCCCGCTTCAGCCCAGCGTCCGCCGAATTCGAAGCCGCCTTATCCTGCGTATGCACCCTACGAGCACGCAGGACGCAGCTAAAAACCAAAACATACGCGCAATGCGTCCCCGGCAGATGGGTGGTCCTACGGTGCCGAAGGTCCCATGGGCGTGCGGCACGACATCCTATTCGGCGACCGGCCCCTGCTTCCGCGGGGGTGCGCCCCGGCGTGGATGGGAAGCCAGCTTCTCCCTCCTCGGCAGGGCATGCTGCGACCGGTGGATGTCCATGGGCGACGCGGCGCCGGCATTCATCCCCTGACGTCCCAGAGCATGCCCCAGGCGCTCTCGTCGGGGCTCGTGGCCGCGCACCCCGTGCGAGCGGCACTCGGCGGCAACGCGCTGGCGATCCTCGACTACCCGCGGACAATCGCGCGCACAGGGATAAGTCGCTGCGGGGCACCGCGCCGGTTTATCTGACCGAAACCCGCTGGCCAGAAACGTCGTTCTGGAGAGACGCGCAATCACCGCTGGTTGCCTGAACTGCTTAATCAGATGCCTAAGGATCTGAATCCTTCTGCGTGGCACTGGCTGTCGACATATTGCACGCATGGGTGTTTTTTGCCAATCCTGCGAGAACACACAAGACCGTGCGCCTTGAAAAGTAGAGACCGCTTCTACAGACAACCAATGTACCTCTAGCGAGCGCTCTGGAAGGTGCCAGATCACCCCTATCTTATCGCGCGCCACCCTTACGCGGGCTAGCCATCCAGGTAGGACGCAGGTAGGCGCCATCTCGTTGCTTGTACATGGAGTAGACCGGAAATGCCCGACGAAATTGCGCTTAACCCTGTGGAGCTTGCAACCGAGCTGACGATCGCTTGGCTTGGCAATCAGAACAACCGCATTTCCGCCGAGGAGGTGCCACAGTTCCTGCGCACAATGCATCAGACCGTAACCGAGCTCGCATCGGGCACATCGACCACAGAAACATCCTCCGATGAGAGGACTCAGGAAGAGAGCTTCACCCCGGCCGTGACTGCGCGTAAGTCGCTTGCATCGCGCGACCACATTATCTCGATGATTGATGGCAAGCCGTACAAGTCGTTGAAGCGCCATCTTTCAAGGCACGGGCTCACGCCCGACCAGTATCGACAGCGCTACGGCCTCAAGACGGACTATCCGATGGTCGCCCCGAGTTATTCCGAGGTACGCCGAGATATGGCGAAGAAAATTGGCCTCGGCTCCAAGGGTCGCGCTGCAAAGGCCGCGGGCGCCGGCAGCGCTGAGGCTGCGGCGAAGCGTGGCAGAGGCCGCGCCAAGCAAGCGTAGGTATGGGAAGCGCCGCTTGGCTAAAGACCAGGCGGCGCGGGCCCGCGCCCGTACAAGCACATCGTCGATCATCTGCAGCTTCTGCACTCGCTTTGCGCCCCAGGACAGATGCTCCGCAGCCTCTCATCCACAATGATGCGAGGATAACGTCGTCCGCTGGGAGTGTCACGACTAGGGTGGATGACTGCCGCCCTACCCCCGTTTGCCCCCATCAGTCCCTCCTCGGTGCCCTTCTTGTACTCGCTCTCCCCGAGCCAATCCTGGCGTCTGACCGAATGATCGGTGAACCGGCACCGCGGGGCGAAGATGCTGCTGACCTTTCGCCTCCGATGGAGTAGCATTCATTGAGACTCAGATGGGGGCGAGATGAAAGACGGCAACGGCCTTGGGCTCATATGTCTGATTGCTATCGGGCTGGCATTTTGGAACAGCGGAGACACCGCGCCTGCCACTGAACCTCCTCCCTCCCCACAGATCGCGTCAGCTGTTGCGCCTCTACAGCCTCGTGTCGGCCAAGACACATCGGAGCTTCCGGGAAGCTTTGGAGCCGGTGCCGGCACGGACCTCGGGCCCATGTATGCGGCCGACTCGGCTGAGACCTTCGACACCGGGTTCGTCTATGAGAACTGCTCTCATGCCCGGGCAGAAGGTGCCGACCCGGTCTACGAAGGCGATCCCGGTTTTGGCCCACACCTCGATCGGGATAACGACGGGGTGGGCTGCGAGTAGGCGAAAGGAAGTCCGTTTGTTTGGACTTATCGTAGATCGTTGGAACGTTCCTTATGCTCCGGCGCCATGATCATCCTGAAGTCCGGCCAAGCCGAAGACTGGATCGCCGCCGCCCGAAGCGCCGGCAAGAACCTTGTGATTGTTGTGGGTGAGCGGGTCGAGGCACATGCCGTCGACCGGACCAGCGCAGAAAAGGTGGCGAAGCTGGTGCGGGCCGCAATATCGCGCCCCTGAGCGCCTCTTTCACGACATGACATTGTGCGCAATCGTCCAGGGGCAGCAGCTGTTAGTATTTCGTGTGGGGCAGGAGGAGGAACAGCGGCTGAGCGTCGGCGAGCGAGCCGACCGTAAGTTCCTGCCGTTTGAGCACTCGAATCTTCTAGCTGCGCTGGAGCGGCTCGATGAGCAGCCCCCAATAGAGCTCGGCAGCGCCTTCCTGTGTGAGCTTCTCGTCGCGCTCGCGGATCATAGCCTGCATTCCCATCGAGCGGAGATAGAGCGATTGATCGTCGGCTTGGATGCTCAGGCTCTCGTTGAGAGTGTTGCTCGCCATCGTCTCCTCGGAGACATAGCCGATGCCTTCGCCGCCGAAACCGCTGCTGAGGTAGACGGTGCAGGCCGCGACCTTGCGGCCGTCGACGTAGACCCGCGCCATGAAGCGGCCGGCGTCGATGCGCTGGAAATCGGCGTCGATGCCGGGATTGCGGACGGCGAGCTCGGCGGCGGAGTTCTCGAAGAACCGCGCCATATACTCGAAGCTTTCGAGCTTGAACTGATCCTTGTCGCGCTGCGTGAAGCGCTTCGCCACCCGCAGGTTGCTGGAGCGCGGACCCGCTGGCACGGCTGGGGCGGCGGGCGCAGCGACCGGCGGCGGCGCGGAAGGCGCGGCGCTCTTGGGGCCGCCCAGGCGCTCGGCCGCTTCGCCGATGGCATTGGCCACCTCGAGAAACGCCTGATCCCGGTCCGGCCAGAGCGTGACCGGTCGCCCATCGCGTGGCACGGCGTTGAGCTTGCCGAATGGAGCGCGGGTCCAAGGGCAAGCCCGCAGGATGACGGGAATCACCACGGCCTCGCCCGCCTCGTGCCGCTCCATCGCCCGCAGCATCTCACGCTCATAGCAGTAATCCGAGGCCAGGAAGTCCGGGCTCACGAGCAGGAGGATGATGTCGTCGCTGTTGACATGCTCATCGATCGCAAGCGCAAAGTCGGCGCCCGCGCCGATGCGCCGGTCGTGCCACGCCTCAATCAGGCCCTGGCGCTTCATGATCGACAGCTGCTTTTCGAGCTGGTCGCGCAGCGCTTCGTCGGCATGGGAGTAAGAGAAGAACAGCGTCGGCACTTCGGCTCCTTGGGGAAGGTGAAGCCTCAATCTGGGGGAGGGGCCGGGAAGAGGCAAGGAAGCCCAGCCTCAGGGGCTGTGGAAGTTGGGGATGGAAGCGGCAGACCTGCCCGCGTCGTCCTAGTGAGCAAAAAGGCGGAGGAAGAGGCGCCGGTCAAACCTCGCGCGAAGCGCGCCGGAACGGGGCGGAGCTGCACAAGGCGAAGGCGCGGAATCGAGCCGGGTTGACGGGCGGCGAGCCTCCGGCATGATCAGCCGGAAGCGCCGACTGACTGTAACCAGTTGAGACGATGGGACGGGTGCTCAAAAGACAAAGAAAATGATATGGTGCTGTTCTTAAATCTTGGCCGAGTCGGGCCCGGTTGCGTGAACGGACAGGAGTTTTTTGGAGAACCGAGGGAGAGAGCGATGGCAAGCCAGCCGGGAGATCAAGCGCGTGCGTACCGCCTCCATGGCCCGCAGGTTGAACCCACCTCCGGCTTTTGGCTCGACGAGCCTGCCATACGGGTCCCTGCGCTTGCAGAGGTCGTCGCGCTTACGGAGCAACCCGGCAGTAGACCCCGTTTGTTTTTAGACGAAGCGTTTTTTCCTAGCGACATCGACCTGCAGCGTCAGTTCGTCTTCCTAAAAGAGCTGAACGATCGCCGCTCCGACTTTCCGTACCAAGTCATCCCCGCAGGCGACGCGTCGGTGGGAGACTTCAGGGGGCTGACGCCGCTATCCCGCTTTATCCACCTTCAAGATCCGCCCTTCGGAGCCATATTCGACACGCGTGAGCGAACTCAGTTCGCGATCGGCAAGGTCCTGAAGCAGCATCTGAGGATCCTGTCGCGGTCGCCTCTTGTGAACGAAGGGCGCGAGCTTGCTCGCATGTTCGAGGATGAGACGCCTGGCCTCTATCACCGCCACGCGCTGAACTGGCTGCTTTTCCTACGCCGCGACGTCTCTCCCCCGCGCCATGCGCGGATATGGATGGGACTCGACATGGCAATCTACACCGCTCTCAGCGCGGCTTGGTTCTACAAGTGGCGGAGCCAGTTTAGCCGTTTGCTACGGCCTTCGGAGTACGCCGTCCGGCACGATGGCCAGCAACAGCAGACTGAGTTTTCGGTGCTGTACGATTTTGCGGTGAACGAGCAGGGGCATGACGAAGAACCAGGTCCGCGTCGCGACTGTCCGCTCGTGCCGCCGGGCGCTGGAAGCTTTCACCCCGACAGCCCCGGGACGCCGCGGCACCCGGCCTGGCCCTCTGGGCATAGCACTTACAGCGCGGCAGCCACTTACATGCTGGAATATTTCTTCTCGCCGGACACGCTAGACGACGACGACCAAACGCTATTCGAGAAGTTCCCAGCGGGTCGAATCACGCTCGAGTTCCTTAGTAACCCTGGCTGGATCGCGGCCGAGCTCCGTCGCCTTGCCAACAATATCGGCGAGGCCCGTTTGTGGGCAGGTGTGCATTGGGTTTCTGATCACGTCGCCGGCCAGCGCATAGGACGGGCTGCAGCGCAGGCCGTGATCGACACGTTCCTGCGTGACGTGATCTGTCCCTTCGCGCCGCCGATTTGTGACAATAACAATTTGCCGCCCCCGCCAACGCCGGACCAGCTTGACGAGATTTGGCGCGGATGCAGGCGCCGCCCAAGCAAGACACAGGACGCCGTCCCCCAGCCGAGGCCGGATCGGCAAGAACTCGTCGAGCGCTCGAGCGGGTTCTAGTAAGCGCGCCGGGACGGAGCGGAACTGCACAGGCGCGGCGCGGAAGCGAGCCGGCCCGATGGGCGGCGAGCCTTTTGGTAAAGATCCATGTGGGAAAGACGGCCTGGAAGAGCTGTCGCAGAAGTTCCAGCACATTGGGGCGGATCTGGCGCCAGCCCAGGACGGCCATCACCATATGGAGCTTCGGAGCTCTAGGTTCAGCCAATTTCTCGGTGGACGGTACCGATTTGCACCGGTCGTTGCAGCACTGCGACTTCCGCGATTTTGCAGGCGCGGAACTCGGCTATTCTTGGCTTTCCGCTCCCCCTTACCATCTCGTCGATGCATCGATCTTGGTGCAGCGCTGGGGGGACGATCCCATCCGCGAGCACATTCCCCATGTGCTTCTCGGTGACGGTGAGCCCAAGCTTATCCGAACGTCGGTGGATGACGTCGTAAGTGCGCGAATGCGCCTCCGGCACGCTCAGACCGAGGGGCGCCCGGATCCCCAACTCCATCATCGGCTCGTTCCGAAGCTAAGAGAGTTCAGCAGCAGGTTTCCGGCATTCGAAGTTGTTGAAGCTCGGTTGCGCGCGCGCTACGTGCCAATGGGCATCAAGCAGAGCGATTGCGGCCTGGAAGAGGTCAATTCCGGCGGCTCCGTCGGCCGTTCCGGCGGGACACTTTGGAGAGAAGTCATCGCCCCGGCGTTTGCGATCGAGCTCTAATTTTAGTGGCCGTTCGTGCGTTGACTATCGCCAGCTGGCGCATGGCGTCCCTCAGATCATTGTTGTAGGCTTTATTCATGATTGAACGGAATAAGCATTGGGAGATCATCGCCAACTATGAATCAGCCGAGTTGGTCCGCCGCCAATTCACAGCTAGACATGGTAGAAGCCTCAACGCAGCGAAAGCTCAGGAGATTTGCGCTGCGTTCACTCAGGCGCGGGGATACATGCAATCGGCATCGGAAGCCGAACGTGTCGTCCGACCGTTACTAACGTATTATGGGGTTCTCAGCCTGTCCCGGGGCCTAGCGCTGTTTCTGTCTACCCAGCTGCGCGAAGCTGGCTTGGCGCAGGCACACGGGTTGGGAGCAGAAGCGTGGGGCGACGAACTGAGCCGCAACGGCGGAAGCGTTGCTGCGCTCAAGATTAAGATCAACCCGCGGGGAACGTTTCGCCAGCTCCTTGAGGCGACGGAACATCTGTCATATCTCCGAAGCAATTCTTCAGCACCTAATCACATCCAACGGTGCGACATGCCTCCCGCTTCTGCTGAACTGACCTTCCTCGACGCGCTATCGCGCCTCCCGGAGATTCGCGCCACGTTCCGGCGCTGGCGAGATGAACGACACGCGGTAGCGTTTTGGCCTCAAGGTGTACGTCCTGATGGGCGCCATGAGTTTAGAGTGGATTCGCCATATACGCTAGATGACGTGCGTGCGGTCTTAGGTGACATACCGGAAGTCACCGACGATTCTGGACGATCACTTACACTGCTTGTCCCATCTGACATGGACCTGCCTCCGCTCTCCGATAGCACCGGCTCGTTCGGAATTGGGGAGATTGTTGCGCTGGCTCGCTGGCCAACGGGATTAGAACTTTCGAAGATCGCTCTCGCTTTTGTAGCTTCTTACGGGCTGGGCATGCTTGTGAGGTACTTTCCGGCGCATTGGATATCGATGCTGCAAAATCGTGCTCACGACGCAGCCGTGCCGACATTGCTAGCAGCTCTCGATCATGTGGAAACCGAGTTTCCTCGTTTTGTTGTGGAATTTCTTGAACCACCAGATAGTCTTCCTGCCGCCTGAGCAGGGCTATGCAGCGTCGGCGATCATCGGCAAGAATTCCTCTGTGTAGTAATTCAAGGAGTCGATCGTGCGTGTTTCAGGCAAATCCGCGTCCGCTATGGCGCTGATGCGGGTACGCCCTTTGGAGCTGTCATTGACCAGCAGCGCACCATCATCTGCGAAATATGAGAAACGCGGGAAGGCCCGCGACCACCGCTCAAGCCGCTCCAGATTATCATCCTCGAAGAATATGCTTGTAAAAGACAGCTCGAGAAACGCGTTCCATACCGCTTTCGGCCTATCCGTCATTTCGCGCAGGAGCCGGTTAAGATCATTCAGATTGGCCGCATCCGTGCCGGCGGCGTTCAACTTTTCGATTGCACGAAGTGTGTCTCGCAGCGCTAGCGCAGCGGCCCGCACGTCACCTCGATCAGTCAGGAATCCGGCTCCCATGAGCGGGCCAAGCGGCTCAGTTTCACGGATCAGTATGGGTGAGTTGTCGAGTTCTGGCTTTAGGCCCTGATCGCGCCGCCCTCGCCGCTCCTCCGGCGGCAACGCTGCATATGCAGCCATCGCGCGCTCGTATCGCGCTTTGCGATCCGCTTCTGCAGCATAGTCGCACTCTACGATCACCTCCACCATCGGATCTCCAGACCCATGATGTCGGATGAGCCGATCGAAGCCTTCCGGTGACGCGCGCCTAATCTCGTCGCGTTTGCGCTCGATCATTCGAACGGCCTCGCAGGTCAAGATTCGCTCGACCTCCGCGTTCATGGGTGGAACAAGACCGGTCATATTTCGCCAACGGGTCAATGCTTTCTGACGCGCCTGCTCCTGCTTGAAGCTCCGCTCTGCCGCCTCAAACCGTGCACCGTAATGTTCGCGGCCGCACTTATCGGCGCCGATGATGTAGGTCTCGCCTTTGTCGTCTCTAACGACGTAGCCTTTCCAGTGTCGCGGGTAGCCGCAGTGGCAGCAACGGATCATCGGCGCGCCTGGGTTTGCCTTGCGACCTCCGGCCGGTCTCTCATCATAGTAACCGACAATGACGGGATGAGCGTCCTGATCTGGAACCCCGCGGTTCAGGCTAGGCAGATTCTCGGGATCGCGGTAGCAAAACTCCGTGCGCAGCAGATCGTCATCGCTGAGGCGTCGTCCGATCAAACGAAGGGGTTGCGGGTCAACCAGCGTGCTTTCTCCTTTCAGAACGATAGAAGAACACGCTGCGATTGCAAGGTGCGCGACTGCGATTTTTCGCGGATAACTAGCGCGACGGTTCGAAATTGTCTCGCGGGCGATGCGGTCGCCGCTCGTGCTGTTGATGCCGTTCCGCAATCCGGGCGCGTTCAAAGGGCCCTGTGGCGCGATGCCGCTCGTCCAGCCCCGGTGGAGCATTGAAAGCCTCCGAGCCGATCGATTCCTGAAGTGGCTCGCGAGCGCGAGCGCATGAAAATTGATCGATCAAGCTGGCGAGCGCATTGCTCTCGCACGGGGACTAGGAGTCGAAGCAGCCGAGTTTTTCATCGGCCAGTCATAAACTCCGTTTGCCTAGGGCGCCATACACAGGACGAGTACTAGGCAAAAGTGCGCCTAGGCTTCCCAGCTTTGACTTGGCAAGCGCCTCAGCCATCAGCGCGCGGCTCGAGTCGAACCGAGTCGCGCCAGCGGCTCCTATGCGGCGGCCCTTGAAGGCACGAGAGCTGCCACCACATAGAGTACTGGTTTAGGGACTTTTTGACATGGCGCAAATCATCGGTTCACCGTGTTTTCTGCACAGTCTGGCGCGTGGTTGCCGTTTAAGTTAACGCTTCTCTGTTGGTGTGGGCCAAAGGCTATGCAAATGCGGTGCAAGTCCCTGTGGCGAAAGCGCAACACTGGTGTTCTTGCTATCTTGTCGAGCGGGTACGGACAAGGTAAAGCTGTGTGAACAAATAGACTACGGGAGCAAGTAATTAGTGGCCGACCCGACCGACGACGTTGTTGAGATCAAGAAGGCCGAGCTGGCCGAGGCCGTCCGCCAAAGCTTTAGCGTGCCGGGCTGCGATGTAATCAATTCTGACGTCGCTCAGGATCCCGAGTACCAGGACATGATCAGAGATCGACTGGAGTGCGTCGGAAACAATGCGTTTGGCGACATCTCAGCGCAGATCGAACGCTCGGCCACTGTTGAGCCGTCGTCTCTCGTGATGATCCGTAATTACTTGCGCAGCAACCACGCGCGTCCCGCTTGACAATTCCGGGCTAATTCTCTTCGATGCGCCGCTCATCGTCTAGCGCGTTATAAGCGCTGGTCGGGCACCGTGCAGAGGAGGGGTGGTTGTTCGACAAATACGACGAAGTGCTTGCGATTGCGCGCACGTTTGGAAGCGAAGCCTCGCGAGAGTTGAATTTGAGGGTTAGCCTCGATGAGGCAATTTTTAAAGAGGCTTTCATTTCGGCCCAGGTGACATGCGCGTTTCACGGTCGCGGCGCTCCCAATCACATCAAGCAAGTCAGTCACTTGTGCTTCTGGATTCTGAAGCTCAAACCGTTTTCGTTGGCTCCGCGACTTAAAGACGACTTTGCTGGCAAGATTCGTATTTCCAGCATAATTGATCACTTTGACACCGATTACAAGGAGCGTTTGAAGACAGCTTTGCGGTCGCCGATTAACGAAATGGTTGCTTTGACCATAACGACCGATCTTATCAGTAAGGGCTATCTGGATATTGCTTCGAAGCTTGACCGAGTGAAGCGCCCGGGCCAGGAGAAGGCCGAGATAGACGTTCTAAACGAACGGATGAAGTACAATGACGAAAAAGTTTCGAGGGTTTTTGGTGATCTCGTCGGCTCATTTCGCGAGCACAACTATTCCGCGCGCGGCTTAGCGATCATGATGGGCGCGATTTACTCTACAGGTTTTGAGTCACGGCACGCTGAGGCCTAGTAGGGATGCCGCGGAAGCCTGTCCGCCGAAGTCGCGCCGCAGTGGCCCCTAGGTCGTTCGTGGGGGCCTGTGCTGGATTTTGCTTTCTTTTGGTTTTAGCTGGCGTTTACCTCGAAACGGTCTCGTCATGTCCAGGCTATGTACTTCACATCTGTACAGCGATCATCGTAACGATTGGGACGCTCTTGCGCTTTATCGCGGTACGGCAGCCGTCCAGCGGTGATATGTGCGCAGAAGACGTTAGTTCCATGACGACGTACATTCGCTCAATGAAGGAGCAAGACGCGGAGAGCCGGCGCAAAGCGGCTGAGACGCGGCTTCGGGCTTTGATTGTGGTTGTGTTCGGCTTCATTGCGTTGGTTTCGACGGCGGCGGCGTTGTGGGTCGTTCCGCCTATCTGCAAAGCCCAGCAGCTCAGCCTAGAGACGGTAAAGAGCTCTAGTTGAGTCCGGGACTCTAGTGTGGAATAAAATTGGATGTCCTACGACATATAAGCTCCGCCAGTCTCTTCTCTATCGACATGTGGTTGTTTAGTTTTCGTTGTGACTCGGCTAGTTCAAAAGGCGAGATCATGCTGCTCAAGACCATCGATCTACTAACAGATTTTTTGCGATCATTGCGGGAGCGGGCATTTCCGTACCTGCGCAAGCCGCCGAAGCCGTGGTTCGCGTTGTCGGTGTCGGCAATGGCATGTGCGTCCTCATCGCGATCCCCGGCGGGCACCATATGCTCTATGACGCCGGCAATTTCCGGGGGAATGAACGATCGGCCGCGTTGCGCGAGATTGTCGGAAGCGACCGACTCGACCTCGTCGTCTTGAGTCACTCGGACGCGGATCACATTGGCGAACTCGTGACTATTTTGGAGGGCTGGCCGGCTAGGCGCGGCGCGGCTATCGCGCGGACACCGGTCGACCGGATCATATATACCGGGGGGCCGGGACGTCGCGGACGGTCTGGCCGCAGGTGCTGCGGGCGTTGGACGAGGAAGATGCCCATGGCGGCTTTGACACGCGGCGCGATCGCCGCGAAGCCTACCGCCTCTCAGCGACCTTGGACATCACCCGTCGCTTGGCTAGACAAAGACTGCCGATGCATTGGGAGTACAAAATTGCCAGCGCTCACTCCCAACATTGAGAACCGCGTGCGTAAGCTGCCCAAGCCGTCGAACGCGACGCAGAGCCTGCAGCCGCTGTTTGAGGCCGTCAGCAACGCGATGTTCGGCATCGAGGACCGCTATGGCGAGGACATCGCCAGAGGCCGGATCGACATCACCGTGTCGAAGCTGTCGGATCCCGGCGCCATCGACATCCTGATCGCGGACGATGGCATCGGCCTCGATGCTGATCGCTATGCCGCATTCTGCGAGATCGACACCGACTTCAAGAAGACCAAGGGCGGCAAGGGCGTCGGCCGCCTGTTCTGGCTCGACGCATTCGACGATATTCACGTCGCCAGCACCTACCTCCTCGGCGAAGAGAACGTCCGGCGGGAGTTCGGCTTCGTCCTCAACAATACGGAGCAGGTCGTCGCCACTGTCGAGGATCAGGCCGCGTTTCCCCAGGACGATCGCGGCACGCGTGTGCGCTTTAGAGGATTGAGGACGAAGGAATACTCTGACCCATTCCCGAAACGGGCCGACACCTTCCTGCGGTACTTCAGCGCCCACTTCATCGCCGACTTCCTGATGGGCGGCGGTCCGACGATCCTCCTCGACGTGGATGGTGAAGCGGCGGAATACCCGAAAGCGATCTCGGACCTCGTCGTCGGTACGAAGATGGAGGCCACTGCGGTCAGCGACGAGTTCGGCGAGTTCCGAATCGTCGGGTTCATCTGCCGCCCCGAGACGAGCACCGGACTGGAAGGGCTCCACCAGCTCCATCTCCTAGCGAACGGTCGCACGGTGGAGGCGCGCAAGGTCGACAACCTGCTCGGGATCGAGTCGCTCGAGCGCGACGGGGAGACCGACCTCGCCTTCCACGGGTGCGTGTCAGGGGAATACCTGGATCTGCGAGTCAACGAGGGACGGACGGCGTTCAACCTCACCGAACGCGCTCTCAAGCAGATCAGCCGGCTCTGCATGGACGCCGTCAGGGAGCGGATGCTGCCCGACCAGGTCCGCAAGTTCGTTGAGAAGAGGCGCAAGCGCTACGAATCCTTCGTTGAGCGCTACCCGACCTACGGCTTCGACGACGACGACACGCAGTTGGGAAGAGTCCCTCTCCATGCAGTGACGCCGGAGGAATTCGCCTCCTATCTGGTGAAGTTCCAGATCCGGCGCGACGAGGAGCGGCAGGATACGCTGCAAAGGCTGATAGACGCGCTCGACGCCAACGGGCGGTTCAGCTTCCAGGATTCCATCGTCGAAGCCGCTCGCGGCATCCAAGCCTCCGAGCAGCTCGCGCTCGCCCAGCACGTGGTGCGCCGGAAGCTGGCGCTGGAGCTGTTGGAGAAGCTCATCTCCCGGATCCGCGCGCGGGTTGGCACGTCCGCCGACTTCCATCTGGAGCGCACGCTTCACTCCTTCATCTGTCCCATGAACGTGCGGGGGGACGACCCGACAAAACTCGAGGGCCGCGCTCACGAGCTTTGGATCGTCGACGAGCGACTGGCGTTCACGCGGGCCTTCTCGTCCGACAAGAGGCTCGACGACCTGCTTGTCCAGGCGGGATCCGCGGACCGGCCCGATCTCTTCCTATGGGATCTCGCCCACGGGCTGGGAGCGACCGATCCAGACCAAGCCGAGGCGGTCGATGTCTCGGAGCCGCTGCGAAGCGTGATGGTCGTCGAATTCAAGAAGCCTGGGCGTCGATCCTACAATGGGTCGAAGGATCAGATCGAGCAGCAGATCACCCGCTACCTTGCTCAACTCCAAGGCGAGGAGATCGAGTCGTATGGTCGGTCGCGTGTGCGGATAGCCAACGACTGCGTGTTCCACTGTTACGTCGTTGCCGACATCGTCGGAGACCTGGTCCTACAGCTCTCGGGCTGGGACACCACGTCCAACGGACAGGGACGTATCCGCCAGCTGAAGGGCGATTATCGGGGACAGATTGAAGTGGTGCAGTGGCAGGACCTCGTCAACGACGCTTGGATGCGGAACCGCGCGACGCTGCACGCCGCAGGCCTAAGCCGTAAACGCCTGACGCCCCTACAGGCTCATCCCGGCCACGCCGAGGAGCCAGACGATGGTGACGCCAACGACTGAACGCACGTCGCCGGCAACGTCATCAAGCTATTAAGGTGAAAATGTAAACTGAAATCTGTGTAACACGCTTTTGAGAAGCTGCATTCCCGGGCTGTCGTTGTCATAAACCACGTTCTCCTCCAGTGAAGGATGGGAGTAATTCGGATAGGTGATCCGGATCTGATGAGCTGAACCAGATCCGGGGCTGAGCGGCTAGCCGCCGACGGCTTCCACCCGGCCCGTTGTAACGAATACCACCAAGCCGCGTGGCGCCCCAACGAGCCTACGATAGCTGTCCACCTGTCGGCGGTAGTGGTCGATCGCCTCGTCGGCCGGTGCCACGTCGCTTTTCCAGTCTATCACGAGGACCGCGGCGCCATCGTCGCCGACGGCGACCGCGTCGGCGATGCCGTGGACGGCGACAGTATCTCCGCCCTCTGATGCATAAATCGAAAGCTCCGGCACAAGCCGAGACCGCACGGCCGAGATGTCCGGAAGGGCCATCGCGCGCGCCACGCAGCCTGCAAGCTCAATCGGATTTAGTCCCGAAGCAGGATCGTCCTCCGCTACAGCGCCAGTTTCCTTGATCAGAGCCGCGGCGCGTTCGACCACCGATTGCGGCTCCTCCCCGAGCTCGCCTGTCAGCATTTCCTCGATGAGCTTGTGGATGATCAGGCCGCGGAGTCGGCCTCCCTGAACGGGGGCCGGAGACTCCGCTGAAGCATCCTCGCCACTCGTTATCCAAGGCTCAGGCGTTACGGAGAGCGGGGACGCCGGACTCTCGTCGCGGCTGGGCGCACGCCAGGTCAAGGGGCGCGTCGCCGCCATTACCGCTGCCGCCTCAGCCGCAAACTGCTCGCGCGTCTGAGAATTGGGCAGGTCGGTCGCGGCAGGATCAAACCCAGCAGGCAACGCGGAGGCGTCGATCGCAGCGATCTCGCCAAGCCGAAGATCGACCAGTTGGCCCCAGCTCCCCTTGGCCGGCGCCACGTCGAGCCGCGGTAGGACGAGAAGCTCGCGCGCACGAGTGGCGGCGACGTACCAAAGCCGTTCCCGCTCTCGCTCCAGCTCCCGCAGCTCAGCATCCCGAACTACGTCATACCCAGGGGGCGCTACGCCCATGACCGGCATGAACACCCTTCCGGTTCCACGCTCCACGATTGGGTCGTCGAAATTGGTCACCTTCGTCATGGTGTTGATAGGGACGACCACTGCCCACTCCAGGCCCTTCGACGCGTGGATAGTGTAGAGCGCTACCGCCTCCTCCTGGGCATCGGGCCGCCCTTCGGGCGCACGACTGCCATCCTCCCACGCCGCGCGCATCGCATCCGAAAAGGCGCGCAGCCCCCGCACCGCATAGGGTCGTGCCAGGGAAAGGAACAGGTCGACATTGGCAAGAGGTCGCTCGGCCTGCCGGCCGTGCCTCTGCACCAGGATCGGTCGCACTCGAAGCACGTCGACGGCCTCCGACAGGAGCTCGTGCGGCGTCGTCGAATTGATGCGCATTCGAAGCATCTGGAGCTTGCCGAGAACATCCCGCGCATGCGAATCCTGGACATGCTCAAGATCCACATGGACGCCAAGCCTAGCTGGGACATCCGGCTGTCCCGGCTCGCGCGGCTGCGTCCATACGATGTCGAGCAGCTGTTCCTCCGTCAGCCCGACCAGCGGGCCGCGCAGCAGCGCAGCCAATGCCAGGCGGTCGCGGCCGTCCGCCAGCACGCGAGTAATCGCGATAAGGTCCTGTATCTCCTGCCGCCGGTAGAGTCCCTTCCCGGCCTGGGTGGAGACGGGCACTCCGTGCCGTTCCAGCGCCTCCTCATAGCGCCAGAGCTCGGCGCCGGTGGGTGCCAGCAGCGCGATGTCACCCGGGCGGCAAGGGCGAGTGCCGCCGGCCCGGCGGTCCGTGATACTGTGGCTGCCAATCAGCCGTGCGCAGAGCTCCGCCACAGCCTCGGCCTCGCAGTCACGCTGCGTTTCCGAACTCGCCTTACCTTCTTCGTTCCCGCACGCGACGTCCAAAGCGGCAACGCAGGGCCCCGGCTCCCGGTCGGGGTGGAACGGGTCCAAGCTCGTGAAGCCGGGCTGACCGTCGGCGGAGAGATGAGGCTCAAAGCACTCGTTGACGAAGGTGAGGATCGACCCGCAGGACCGGAAATTCGTGGAGATAGAGAGGACGTCGTCGGGACTGCGTTTGAGAAAAGCATCCCTCGCCTCGAGGTAGGCGGCGACATCGGCACCGCGGAACCGATAGATGGCCTGCTTCGGGTCTCCCACCAGGAACAGCGCGCCAGGTCTGATGGCGAAGGTCCGCCAGTCCGCGTCCTCGCCCAAAGTCGGGTCGCCGCATAGCCTCCAGAAGATCTCCGTCTGGTCGGGATCTGTGTCCTGGAACTCGTCGACCAGCAGATGACGGAACCGCTGCGACAGCGCGAGACGGACTTCGGAATGCCCTCGCAGAAGATTGCGGGCAGAGATGATCAGGTCGTCGAAGTCGAGATACGCCGCGATACGCTTGCGTTCACGGTAGCGATCCGCGATCGGGCGTGCGAGATTCAGCAACTCGTGCAGCACCTGCCCGGCGGCGGCTTCGAGCAGGTGCGACCAGCTTTGACAGCAAGCCGTATTGAGGGCATCGGCTTGGGCGTTTAGTGTTTCGGCATCCGTTTTGGACAGACCCGCCGCCTTGGCTGCCGCCTGCCACTTCCCCTTTTTCTGATATTTGCGGAAGCTTCCGCTGGTCGTGCAAAGCTCCGGCGCGGCCTGGCTGGTCAGAATGCGAACCAAGGCCGCTGGCTCTCCCGCCGCCGCGGCTTCGGCAATGGCTCCTGCCATCTCGGCGAAGCATTCGGCAACCCGGACACTCTCTTCCTCCTGGGCAGCGGCGGATTCTACGAATGACTCGAAGTCCGCGGCGGCAGTCCTGAACGCCTCGACCAGCGGCGGGATCGCCTCCGCTGGCGGAGCGCAGGCATCACGATGGTCACGAAGCACCGCAGCGGACCGCTTCACCAGCGTCACGGCCCGGTTCGGGCTGCGATAGACAAGCTCGGCGAGCAAGGTCCCTTCCGCACCGCCGAGATTTTCCCGAAGCCAATCGTCAACTACGTCCTCAAACAGAAGGTCGGCTTCGATCGAGTCGAGTAGGCCGGCGCCAGGGTCAATGTCGGCTTCGACAGGGTAAGGCTTGACCAAGCGCTGGCAGAAGCCGTGGATGGTAGAGCAGGTGATCTCGTCGATATTCCGGCACGCGATTTCGAGTGCATCGCGCTGCGCCGCCGAAAGTCCTTCGGGGAGAGCAGGCCGGAGTTCCACCGGAACGTCTCCGTCGACCAGGGCGTCCACGAAATCGCGGACGCGCGCCAACAGCTCGCTCGCGGCGAGTTCCGTGAAAGTGATCGCGGCAATCGATCGAGGCTCCACCCCGCCAGCCAGCAGCAGCGCGACCCGTCCTGCCATTACCGCCGTTTTGCCTGAACCCGCTCCGGCCTCGACTAAGAGCGAGCGGTCATGGGAGGTCATCGCTGCGACACGGGCAGCCTCATCCGCAAGCGGAGCGGCCGGGGTAGTCATCATTGTTCCTCCCAGATCAGAGCGGCCGGTCCGAGAGCAGCCTCCACCGCGGTGGCCTTACGGCTGCAATAACCGTTGGCCGCATTCGCCGGCAGCGCGAAGGCGAGATCGTCATAGTCACCAGCGGCGTCCGGCCCCGGCAGCGCCCGCCCGGCAGACAAGCTCTCATAGGCGGCGCGTAAATGCTCTGCGAGGACGGCAAGTGTAGCCGGAGGGTCGGGCAGTGGCCGTCGTTCTCCCGCGCGGACATAATCGAGAGCGGCCTCCACCTGCACGTCTTCGCCAATCAGAACGCCGACGGCATAGGCGTAAAGGCACCGCTGGAGCTCCTTGCCGCCGCCGAGCACGACCTCATCGCGGGGCAATCGGCCAGTCTTGTAGTCGATGACCCTGGCTTCCCTGCCGGATGCGGAAAGGTCCAGGCGGTCGATTGACCCTCGCACTCGAAAGGGCGTGTTCGGTACCTCGACGGGCAACGACGGGTCCCATGGAGCAGCAGCATCGTGTTGAGGCTCCTGGCCCCCGAAAGGCACTTCGGTAAAGGAGCGCTGCCCCTCAAGCGGCGCCTGCGCTGCCGCCAAAGCGGCAGCGGCCACGCCGGAAAGGTCCGCCAGCGTCTGACGCCAAACGAGCGCTGGGGGCGTTGGCCGCTCTTCCTCCCAGCGACGGGCTACTCGGCCGCAGGCCTCCCGGAGCTCGTGCGCCACGCGCTCCGGCGAGGCGGTCGCAAGTCCTTCAGCCGCCTCCAACGCACGCACCGTCTCATCCAGAAGCTCGTGCACCAGTGTGCCCGTCTGGAGCGGACCAAGCACGATAGGTTCCACGGGCGCTTCGCTGGTCTCAATGCGCAAGGCGTACCGCCAAGCGAAGCCCAGCGGATTGCGCAGAAGTAGCGCCAGCGAATTGGCGGACTGCACCCGCGCCAGCGCCGCGAGCAGTGCCGGGTGTTCCGCACGGACGAGTCCGTCATGCCCCGTCAGCGCGCGGGATTGCCAGTCGCTCCAGCAACCGGCAACCGAGCGGGCGATCTCACTGCCCGCAAACTCCTCGGGACGCGCGACGAGCCGATCCGTCTCGCTCATCACATGTGCTGGCGTGCGGTTGCGCCGAAGATACGTCTCCCCCTGCCCCCTGGTCATCGGGCTGCGCCCCAGGAGCCGTCCGTCCGCATCGCGGCGGGCACGCGAAAGCACGATCTCACCGACGGTCGTTGCAAGGATCGTTTCGTAGTCGCGACGGTCCGCCATTGCGACCGTCAGCGGCTCAAGCTGAGCCGACGGCACAATATGGTCCGGCAGCAGCCGATCTTCGGAAATCCGCCGGGGCCACCCGGATGAAGTAAGGCCCAGCAGCCGCACGAACGGGCGCGGAGACGCGGCAAGCGCAGCGGCAGGCATCCAGGCAACGCTCCTGCAAGCCTCAAGGCCATCGTCCTGCCTCAGCGTCGCGATGGTCGAATCCAAGGCCGCCGGATGGCCGATCAGCAAGGCCTTCCTCCAGATTCGAAGTGCGCCCCCGCGAAGCAGAGCCTCGCCCGCATCAGCCGCGGCATCAGGCCCGGCAAGCAGGCGCTCCACCGCCTCCCGCAGCAACGAGCCGTGGTCCTTCCCATCCGGCCAGTCGGCAGGGCGAAGGCGGCGCAGCAGCCGCTCCCACGCTGCTCGGGTCGCAAGGGGCGCATCCGGAGGCAGCACTCGCAGCCAGCCCTCGGGAAGACGCCCCAGCAGCGTGCCGGGCGAAGTGGCCAGCTGCGCCAGTCGCCGCAGACGAGCCTGCGACGGCCCCCGCAACACCGCTTCCGCGAGCGCGGCGGCGCACTGGCCGTCGCGCGTGGCGGTAATCGGAATACCGTGCACAAAGGCGAGGTCGAGATTGGCGTCGGAGCGGAGCGCGAGCAGCGTGTCGTCGTATGCGGCCGGCGATGTCGCGGCGATTCCAATCTCTTCCGGACGCGCGCGGCCGGAAGCGACGAGCTCCCTCGCCCAGCGGAGGGCCTCCACCGCTTCATGCACCTCGGTGGCCGCGCTGACCGCCGATACCGCAGGGCTCGTACTTTCTGCCGTCGTGACGTTCACGGCAGTGCCGGCGAGCCATTCCGGAACCGGCCGAGGGCCGGCATGCCAGTTGACGGGCACAACTTGGGCAAGCTCTCCGAGAAGATCGCGCCAGCAAGGCGACAACTCGCTGATCCCTACGATGTCCACGCTGCCGAGGATGGCTGGCGCATGCGCAAGGCGCTCGCGCGCGAGCTGAACGAGCTGCGCCGGCACCTTTGCCGCCGGAGGAAGCCGCTCAAAGACCGCGCGCTCGAGCGCTTCCAGGGCGGCGAGGCGCGGATGGTAAACCTTGATCTCCGAAAGACAAAGGCCGCTCCGCCATGCCTTGCGCAAGGTCTCGGCCGCGGCTCCTGCGAACCCCGGAAGTTCCTTAATGCCGTCCAGTTCCCCCAAGGCCGTTTCAGGAAGGACTGCCCTGATCGTCTGGCGCAGAGTCTCGGTGTCGATCGGGTCGCAGAAGCCGCCAGCGAGGCGGGCGACGAGCTGCTCGAAGGACATGACCTGCGTGCCATGCGCTCGCTCTGCCGCCGCTCGGAGTCGGACCTCTCGCGCCGCCAGCCGACCGTGCGTTACGTATGTTTTTCGCTGCATGCTTCCCTCGTCAACCAAAAGCCTCTTGCACGGCCGATACGTGGTACTGGCAGCATATTGCTGCGACAACGGGCATGATCATTCGATCCGACCGACACACGGGCGTACGGCATGCTGCACTACCGACGCTGAGTGCAAAGCAAAGGTGCAGAGGATCCTGCATGACAGCACGCTTCGCTTAGGCTGACGATTTCTAGGGCTACGCTCATCAAATTACATCCCCGCGAGGAGGCCGCGGACGATTGCATTTTACCCACCGCTCATACGCGCTCCGGGCGCGCGCAGCGTCGGACCGTTTCATTAGAAAATAATGTAGGACTCCCCAGAAGTCCTCGCAAACAGGTCGGCTGGGCCTACTATAGGCTATCAACCGCCGACGGCGGCGAGGCGGCAATGAATCGTAATCGAAGTCCTCACGGAAGGCTACCATAGCTATAAAATGACCATTCGGAAGCTTTTCGAAGGCCTTCAGGTCGACGATCTGCTCTTCGTCAGCAGCTGAAATCGCGCGCCAAGCCTCATCAACAGCAGCCTTCACTACCGGGCGATCGATACCGACGTCAGCGACAATGCGCTCGAGCTCTCGCAAGAGCCTCTCAACATCCCACACCGCTAACGTCCAGCCTTGCTCCAGTTGCTCAGCTAGATGGCTGATGAGGCGGTGCTCCTGCCCCTTCCGAGGCTTGAAGGATGGCAGAAGGTCATACGACATCACCTCGCCGACTTCACTCACGCACAGGGCGTGTTTGAACCCCACCAGCATCTGCCTGAAGTCCCGCTTCTCGCGGAGCGGCACATGGATGAGCAAACGCAAAGGATGCTTCACGGCCAGCTCCTCTCAGCAAAGCCAACCACGTCCACATGCTCCGCACGGACACCCGGGTTTGGCACTCGGTAAGTCCTCGGCGCCAAGCGCCGTCCGGTGAGGAAAACGAAGGTCATTGGAACCTCGTGAAGGCAGATACTTCTTCGATACTGGGGCCCAGCGCCTTCGGATTCGCGTGCACTGCGTAGACGTTCGCCGCCAACCAGAACTCCTCGCGCGTGCGATCCTCGTCGGCCACCTCGCGCCACCAGACCTTGCGGTCTGCATCCCAGCGGTAGCCGCGACCGCGCAGTAGATCCTTGACGCTGAAGTCTGCGCCGACCGCGCGGACAATCCAGCTTGGCTGCGCCGCCTTCTCCGTCAAAACAGATAGCGCAGTGCGGCCATCATCGAACCGATGTTGCAGCAGCTGAATAACGGCATCCACGTCGGCGCCGGCACGATGGCCCTCGTGGAACCATCCTGCCTGCATCAGGAGAAATCCTAGCTTGCCGCCTTCGAGGCCTCTGGCGCGCCAGTCGATCTCCTCCATCGTGCACGCCCAGGCGAGACCTGCAGCATCGGGCAGGCGCGCTTCAATCCAGGGGCGGTCAAACCGGGAATGATGGGCAATGATCAGCGTTCCGGTGCCCAGAAGGCGCACCGCCTCATCATCATCTATCGATTGCCCTTTCACGTCAGCTTCGGTGAGTCCCGTTAGCAGTGATATTTCCGGGGGGATGGCTCTCCCTGGATCTTCAAGCCAGGCATACGGAATATCAATGTTCGTGATGACCCCGTTGCGGTCATACCGAAATCGCCTCAGCGCGAGTTCGATGATGCGGTCTTCAGAATGGAGGAGCCCCGTCGTCTCAACGTCGACGGCAATCCCGACGAACGGAGCGTCGGCTTGACTGCCCTCGCCTGTCTGCCCCTCGCGGACATCGACGCGGCGTAGGATCCGGCAGTCTTCCATGACCGCTGGCGGCGGATGCCCATTGGGTTTTCCATCGCTCATGTCGCAAGCTCCCTGACCCCGCGCTCGCAGTTCCCTTCCGGGAGCCGGAGCGCGGGGCATCTCTTCTAGTGAGGTGACGAACTCAGGCTTGGAGGCGGTGCTCGATCGTCACGGCGAAGTTGCCGTACTTTGGCGTGGCACTCTCCCGCTCAACCTTCCGAAGCACCTTGGCGACGGCCGCTGGCACGAGTGCGAGGACGATCGGCGCTGCAGGGTCAAAGCCAGTGCCGATTTCCGCACCTTGAGCAGCGGCCGGACCGAACTTTGCTTCAAGCCTGTCCCGGAACTCATCCACGGAGGACGCCACCGAGGCATGAAACGCCTGCAGCATGGTTCCGGAAGTCGAGCGAAGGACGCTCGCCGTGTAGAGCCTCGGCAGGGCTACCGAGCCAGCGGTAGGGCCGCCGCGGCTGCGCCGGCCGGTCCCACGGGTTTCTATGGGATCGTCTAAAAGGCTGTCGATCTCGTCTGGATCGGCGTCCAGTCCTAGCGACAGCCCGTGCAGTAGCAGGGCTCGCATGAAGTGCTCGCGTTCAAGGCATGCCTCAAACGCTGTCGAGCCGCCGAACATCCGGCGCGGCGCCAAGAGCCAAGCCATTGGATCGTGTGGTTCGGCCTCACGCTGAAAGCGAGCTCCCGTCTCAGTCGCCACTAGCGCCAGCCGGCACAAGGCTCGGCTGGTGGTGATTACGACGTCATCGAACGGAGAGTCAGCGTCCAGCGGATCGGCGGGGCTAGCATTCTTAGCGTGCGGCGATGCGCAGGGAGCAGTCGTCCGAGATATGGTCATCGCATCCATAGCGAACTCCATTGTCGCCTGTGGTCCAAGCCGCGCGCTTGGCAACGAGAGCAGGGCGGCTGAAACCAAGATAGTCTGTCGCGATCCATATTTCAATGGTTCTGGAAACGTCGAACCTTATTTAATGCAAGGTGGTCGTGGATAATCCGGGATCGGCCCATTGAACGGAGCCCCTTGTTCGATTATTCTAGAGGTATGGAAAAAATGACAGCTATGCAGATGATGAGTGCACTCGCCCAACCGACCCGCCTGAACGTCTTCACCATTCTTGCCGAGCAGCAGCCGACGGGGCTCTCCGCCGGCGAGATCGCCGCCAAGTCAAACACTCCCCCAAACACCATGTCTGCGCACCTGGCGATCCTCTCGAGAGCTGGCCTTGTCACTTCCTCGAAGGCAGGCCGCGTCGTTACCTATACGGCTCGTCCCGAAGCAGTCCTTGAGCTGTGCGCTTTTCTCACGAGGGCATCCGGCGTTTCTGCGCCGTAGCGTAGGCCAATTCTGGCAAACCGGTGGATCGAAGTCTCCTCGATGATCATCGGGGCTTGTATGTGGAAAGGCAGCTTACCCAGCGAAGAGAGTTCCGCGGCCGCTCTTCCCAACATCCTCGCGAGCGGTGCGCGAGATCGCACTTGCCGGCTGCCCCATCAAAGACGGCAGCGGTGGCGATGTTACGTGGGCGCGGTTACGGTCGATTTCAGGGCTGCTGCAAAAGGCGATCCAAAGACTGATACTACCGCATAGCGGATGCCTACCAACCGGCGGTGCGCTGCAGGCGGCACACGACCTACCTTCGGGCGACCATCTGCGCACAGGCCGAAGATTGCTGAACTTTGGGTCGGCGCGGTCTACCGACTCATAATCCGATACTCGGATCGCCCTTGATCGTTGCAGTCACCACCCGCGGTGCAGGAGCATCGGACACCGTTGCCAGCGCTGCACATTGACTCAACGGCGCATCGGAGTCATGCAGAGCGCAGCCACGGGGGGGTAGGTTCCAAAGGAGATCCTCACACAAGGCGTGCCACAGCTAAGCTGCGATATGCCTGTGTTTTTGTTCGATCAATCGAACTCCGGTAGGACCCACGCTAACAGTTTGCACGTAAGCAGGAGTTAAGCCTGCGTATGAGGCCTGTTGTTCAGGTGAGCTGTCTATATCACCCGAGTGGCGTTTGAATCTACACGAGTCACAGCCGAAGGCTGGTTGCTCTGCATTTTGTGGGGTGAGGTGCTATGTGGTCTGCAGTCATTCAAGTATGGCAGCTTCCCGCGAGCTTTGCGGCGCTCATCGTGGCGGTGCTTGCAATCGCTACCGTACCCATCGCGCTCGTTATTCGCACTTGGCTCAAGTGCAGAGCTGACAATCGGCGCGCCTTGAATGAGAGAGCGCAGGCTCAAACGGCCACTTACGAAGCAGAGACGCTACGGCTCGTACTGCTGAGAGAGCAAGCGCGCCTGGATAAGATCGCAGACACGCACATAGAGCTTGCTAAGCTCGAGCTCCTACGTGAACGTGGAACAGCGGACGGAAGTGAGTTCAGGTTGATCGAGACGCCGCCGGACAGTGGATCTGTCAACCAGGCAGCGTAGCAAGAACAGACACACAGACGTTTGTCGAATCGAGCACCTTGGCCCCTGATCGCGGATCTCTCGATGTATCGGACTCCCGTAGTCGCTAGAGCGCACGACCAGTGACTTACCGCGAAAGGCATGCGAATAGAGCTTAGGAGCCAACTCGTGCTGAGATACTAGGAGACGCGAGTAAACGCGCTTTCTATACCGACTGGTCCAAACTGGTAGTCGCGCGACTTTGACGGGTCACTGGACGCAGAACCGATCGCTGGAACTGGCCTATCGGCGGCGATATAGACCGCGACGCGGCTCGCTTTAATTGCGCCAACCACCACCTGCCCTACAGAGGTGTGTGGCTTGCAAAAAGGCGGGTGAGCATCACGCGGGCGCCGGTCACAGCGCCTTGAGGAGATCCGCGGCACGCTCATCCGTCACTCCCCAATGGGTCTCTCGCCGGTATTCCGGAGGCCGCATGATTATCACGCGCTCGCCGGTTCGGATCATGAAGGGTAGGCCGCGGTCCTGCGCCTCCGCCAGCAGAGCGCCTAACTCGGCGACGCGGGAAGTTTGATCGTCATCGTCCATGCCGGCAAAACATCACGATCAGCACGGAAAGCGCAAGCACAAGGACTCCGCCGCGAGGTGGGCGGGGCTCGGCACCGGTGGAAGCGCGTCCTCACTGCTTCCCAGACGGTTGAGCAGCTCACGTTCCTTCTTGCGCTCAAGGGCCAGAGTGGCGCTCTGACGAGAAGGAGTTGTGATCCTTCGAGGGATCAAACTGAAAATGTGCCTTTCCTTTTCAGAGGGAGCCGCTTAGCCTGCGTGTACCCAGCGAGAGGTGGGTCGAGGCGTAGGAACCTTGTCGGTTAGAGCCGGTCAGACTTTGGTCGACCGGGTGGCGGACGCGCATGTCCAGGCCACCAGGCTAAAGGCGTTCGCGCCTGTCTAACCGCAGGTTCCTAACATCCGGTTCCAGGGCCGGCATCGCTTCGAACATGAGGAGATGCCGCCGGCTGTCCGCAGCCGGCGGGACAGGCGGGAAGCAGTTCATGGCCATAAACATCACGAGCAGTGAAGCTTCGCTGCAGCCGGTTGAGGAACTCTGCTCGGAGCTCCGCCGGTTAGAGAGCCTGATCTGAGCCGCATGCGCCGCACAAGCGCCTTGAAGGCCACGGGCCAGCCGCACCCTCCTGATGCCGGCCACACACACAAGCTGCGCGACATCCTGGTGCGCGAGAATGGCACGCGCCAGCTCGATCCTCTTGCAGAGATCGAGCTTGCCCATTTGCGGCCCCAGAAATCCTCCGGGCCTACGTCCTCCCCCTAGGCGACCTAGCCAGTCCAGCGGCGCCAGCACGAGATTCACGAAGGAGTGGAAAATGCTCAAACCCGACTTCTCGGGCATCAACCCGCTGCGCGTACCGGAGGCGCGCCGGCGCATTGAGGCCATCGACAAATATTTTAATCTGCCCAGCCCCACCACAGCTGACGCTACGCGCATCGCAGCCGGCCTTGGGATCAGCCGGTGGCAATTTCACCGCCTGGCTCGGGCGTGGCGAGAACATCGTGATCCTGCCCTCTTGATCGACGGTCCGCGCGGTCGTTCCGTCCGCCACTCTGGAATAGCGCAGCGTGCATTGGAAATAATGAGAGAGGAGATCGCAAACGCGGGAGCCAGCGCCGAACTCTGCTCTGTTGCCCCCACGATAGAGCAACGTTGTCAGGCGGAAGGCGTTACCCCACCGTCGCGCCCAACAATCTGGACACAAATACGCAAAGAGCGTGCCGCTCGCCCCTGGGAGAGCGGTCCGAAGCGGATCGTTGTCGGGCGAATGTGGTTCCATCTTCCCGTCACCACTGATCCAAACTTGGGCGAGGGCACGGCCATGCCAACCTTGCTTGCCGTCGTGGCGCTACCCGAACGCATCATCCTGGCGCATAGAATCTCGGTGGATGACAGCCGTCCGCCCGCGGTCGCAGACCTCGTCTCGGAGACGCTCACACTTCGCTCACTCGGCGCCGAAGCGCGGCCCCTTCGTCTCGAGGCAGATGACCGCCGAGCGTCGCGTGATGTGCTGGCAGCGGGAGGCCTAGGTGGACTCCGGTGGCATAAGCGATCGGTGCAGCGCGAGCTTTCGCGAGCCTTCGGCGGGCGATTAGGCCAGCTCCCAGCCCTGTACCAACGAGCTCTCGCACGGCCACATACGAAGCTTGTCATGCTGCGCCAAGACAAACGGATCACGCCCGAAGAGGCGAAGGCCGCTATCCGGGAGGCCATCGCCTTCAACAATGCCGCCAGCGGCTTGGTGATGCCGGCTTTCGACGTATTGGACGCTGACGCCGAGGGGGATGAGCTATCCTCTGAGACGAGCAGCGTGACCGACTATAAGCCTCACCCGACGAAGGACGACTGGGCGATCAATACCTGACGCCTCAATCGTTAGAAATCGGCTGCTGGATTAGGTCGCGAAGAAGTTGAACCCGCGAACCGAAGTCGCGGCGGTCCGACGCGGTCGAGATGCGCATCCTCACGCAAACGCCCGCGTCCGTGGACGGGCCTATGAGAGTGCCAGGCTCATCGGCACTCCTTGTGAGTGACGCGATAATCCTTTTTTTTGGGAGAGAAATATGCATGAACCCGACTGCTGGGGCATGGACCCGCGCGCCGCGGAGGCGCGGACCCTCGCCGCCGAAATCGGAGAGCACCTTGCGCTGCCCTGCTCAACATTGCCAAGCGTCGCATCCAGCTCAGTCGATCGCAGCCTTGATGACGTCGATATAACGGGGGTCGATCCGCTACGGATTGGCGAGGTCCGGCGACGTGTCGCTGCCGTAAAAACTTACGTCCTGATTTCTGAGCCAACTGATCGCGATCGACGGCGCCACGCGCGCTCGCTCGATCTGAGCGTCAACCAATTCTTGGCGCTTGTTCGGGCATGGAAGGAACATGGTAACGCCGCAGCTATTGCCGGCGCAGGCGCTGCCCGTGGAAGGCCGCGAACCGGTGGTGCGCGCACTCTGCCCACCGTCTCTAGGGATGCAGCGCGAGAGGTGGTGGCAGCGCTCGGACCTGACGTTCCTCACGTCGAGGCAGTGCGAGCCGTCGAGGCGAGATGCGCCTCTTTGAACGTGAAGGCGCCGTCGAAGAGCACGATCTGGAATATGGTCATGGATTCCCGCCGTGACGCCGCCCAGAAGCAGGGGAGCAACGATCTCGTGATTTCGCGCTGCCACGCGAAACTTCCAGTGGAGCACGATGGCGATATCGTTTTTCCGTTGATCGAACTCCTGGTGGATGGGGAGAATGGCGCGGTGATCGGAGCCGAGATGGAACAGGAGCGCGAAAGCTCCAACTCCATCGCCACAGCCACGGCGCGGTCACCAGGGGGGCGCCGGATCGTTGTGGACGGGGACATTGCAAAGAAGCTCGGTCGTGACAATCTCCCGGCGCACGTCCCGGTTCTCCCAAGCGCAGCCCGCACCGCTACCGCCCGAATCCTCGGTCGCGGTTTTGGAACGATCGAACTCATCTACCAGCTCAGCCGTGCAATCGCTCCGAAGCGAATGTTGCGAGCGCGCATGGACGCCGCTCTCAGGCCCGCGGACGCGCGTCGAGTAATCTCAGAGCAACTCACTGCTCACAATGCCGCACGTGGTGCACCACCGCCGATCGTAAACTGGGACATCTAGGCCCTGACGAGCAGCGCAAGCATGCGGTGGAAATCTGCCGGCGGTGTACTCCTCGACAGGTTCGACACCGCCGCGGTCCTGCTCAAATTGTAGTCGTCGACTTCCACTCTCAACCGCTCCATCTGATCGGCCGTCGGCGACAGCGTCCGGGTCAGGTCGCCCGCCGCGATGTTACCGGTGTGTCTGGGCAAAACGACGATAGAGCCTATCCGCAGGCCCGTGACAGATCGTAGATACCGTCCGAACCGCTTCTCTCTTGTTGAAGGCTCGACGGGCGCCGCTATCCCTTCTTTAGCGAACCGCGCGCGGACATCGGACCACCGGTCCTGATCGAAACCGACTACAACCTCGGATCGCGCCATCCGCTCGACCCAGGGTAGGTCAGCGAATTGGCCAGCCTCTAAACGCCTGATCGCATCACGGGCGGCGAGCGCATATCCGCCGCGGCTATCATCTGGATCCCCAAAGCTGGCGCCAAGCACCACTTGGGTCCACCTGTCGAGGATGGCGAACAGCGTCAGAAGATCCGTATCAGTCGGCGTCAAGGTGCATGCCGCACAATCCAGCATCACTTCGTCGCCGGCCATTGCCTTCTGCTCAAGCCGGCGCAACTCGTCCTCGACGTAGCGGCGAAGCGTGTTGTGACTCGGCATATCGCCCGATGGGATCCCGCACGCAGTCTCAAGGGCGAGAGCAAGCTTACGTACGCTGCCTTCCGGATCGGCTGCCACCACCGACGGCAACGCTTTTCTCAAAAGCGCATCGTGCTTTCCTACTCGCGTCTTAGGAGCACCAGCGAAAGCCCCGAGGGAGGTCAGCGAACGTTTTTCGCGCCACGCCTTCCCCATCTCGTACATGCGCGTAACGCTGACCCCTGCGTCGGCAGCGGCCTGCTTCACGTCGATAGCGCCGTCCGAGTCTATCCAGCGCTGCAACGCCGTCATGCGCTGCAACGCCTTCGCGCGCTGCTCGGTGGTTAGCGCCGCCCACATGACTCCTTCCTGCTCAGGAAGCGGGTCCCCGAGATATCCTGCTAGGCCTTCGGGCTTGGTTTTGCGCTGCGCCGGCATGTTGCCCGCATACGCTCCCGAACATCTATCTCCAAACTATTTTCGATCTCCAGATAACTTTCGATTGACGCGATGGGATTTTACCCCCATCTGGTGCGTCGAGAGTTATCTGGAGATGTCTGATGGATGATGAAAACACCGGATTAAGCAAGGCTAGCATACAGCCGCAGCGACTTCGAGACACGTGGAAGCGACGTCGCCCCTTCCGTACGTCACCATCGCGGCTGCGGGTGCCGCCGACCGTGGATCTTCCGAAGGTGCTAAGATGAAGCTCAAATTGAAGACGGTCCGTAGGTCCCTTCTTTTAGAGGGTCCCACCGCCGCCGTTCGGGACCACGTCAGCACCTCGCGCGTCGACCTGTTCGCTCTCGACGTGACCCTCACCGGCCGGCTGTTCCGCCGCGGCAACCGCCTGAGCTGCGCCAAAAGGCGCGATGTTCAAAGCGCTGCTCCGGCTGCCAGAGGCTCGGACCGTCGCTGTCAAATTGAGGCTCAAAACAGCGTGATGACAGCCTCCGTACAAAAGTAGTCCGCCTTTGGCCGCCCAAGCCGCGGGCGGTCGAGCATCCCGAACAATGGCGCCAGACGGCGTCCCACAGGACGCCAGAAATGACCGACGCAGCCGCCTCCAGGGAAGAAGATGACGCCCCGCCAAACATCAGAATCCCGCACCCGCTCGAGGTTCGGCGTGTCCGTCCACGGCGCGAACCGCGCTCGCGTCCGAGGTTGGCCCCCCGCCAGACCACGCGGACGCGACGATCAGTCGCCGAGCGTTGGCGCGATCCGAAGCTGGAGGCGGCGCCTGACACCGGGCAGCTGCGCATCAACTTCAAGTACGGCGCGTGGTTTACGACGACCGCAGGGTTCAGCGTCAAGTCCGGGCGCGCGGTCTACCACGAGGGCGCCGCAGAGTGCGCCGCCTGGATCGAGGCAGAGACACTCACCTCTCGGCTGGATCTCGAGTTCCAGCCCCTACGGGTGGTCTGGCGCCGGGATCATGGCCGGACTCGGCACATCACCCTCGACGGCGGTTTTGAGCTCGAGGATCACTCGCTCGTGTTCACGGAGTACAAGGGTGACCAAGCGTACTTCGAGGAGGCCGACACAGCGGATCTGCTGGACGAGGCGGAGGAGGTGCTCGCGCTCCACGGCGCGAGGCTGCGCCGCGAGGACGCGCCGGCTCTGGTCGGAACGATGCTTCACCGGACTTTGAAGGACGTTTTCGACGATCGGAACACGACGTTCGACCGCATCGTCGACGTGGCGGCCGTTCGCGAGTCGGTGATGAGCGAGGGCGGCGCGGCGCCCCTCGGAGTGGTCCTTGAAGCCATCGGCGGCCCCGTCCGCGACGCCTCCGCCAAGCTCAACGCTATGAGCGTGCGCCGGCTCGTTCGGATCGACCCCACGCGTCCGCAAATGCCCGACACCCCCGTCGACCTGCCGCCGGAGCGGGTCCCGGGGCGCCTGCGTGCATTCCTCACCCATCACGCAGTGCCGGAGTCCGAGAAGTGAGCTTCGGCCTGCCAGCCGGCATGAGGCTTCTGCACGAGGGCCGGCCGCTCAAGCTGCTGGGCACGCGGGGCTGGACGGTGGACCTAGTTGACCAGGCGGGCGAACCGGTCCTGCTGACGCTGGGGCCGGCAGGAATATCCGTTCCCCCGGACATTGACTGGTTGCTTGCGGAGCACCGCGCAGGTCGGCTGATCGACGCGGACGACCCATATGCAATGCTTGGCGGGGCTAGAGGTCAGTTCCTCGGGCTTGACCGCGCAGCATGCAAGGCCCGCGACCCAAAGTCGCTTTGGAAACACGAGTGGGCAACGGCAGCGATCAACGCGGGCATCGCACACAGCGAACGGGGTGCGAAGGAATTCCTTGCGCGCGAGCCGGCACCGGCGGCCGGCACTCGCCCGAAGTGGCGGGCACTGCTGCGCTGGATCGCCACGCTCATCGAGGATCCCCACCGCCGCATCGGAAATCTAGTGACGACAGCCGGGCGGCAGAAGGGGGAGTCACAGCTCACCGAACGCATGGACCTGATCGTCCACCGTATGGCCGCGCTCTACTGGAGCAAGGACGGGGACCCCTTCAAGACCGACGCCGCGGCCCGGGTGGTCGGCGCGTGGGACGAACTCGCCGCCGCTGGGTCGACCGACATCGGCAAGAGTGCCCCCAGCCTCGAGTGCGTGCGCCGTCGCATTAACTCACTGGAGAACCGGGTAAGCTACGCCGATCGGCACGGGGATTTCGAGGCCGATCGCTACTACGGCGCCAATGGCGAGCCGGTCGGCGCTGAGCACGTGATGGAGCGCGTGACGCTCGACGGAGTCGTCTTCAAGCACGTGTGCACCTTCTCCGACGACTGGAAGATCCCGGCGGCAAGGATGAAGGGCGTGTTCGCCATGGACTGGAAGAGCTCGTTCGTGTTCGAGGGCCCCGTCTTCACAGGACCGTTCCGCCCGGAGGCGACCGAGCGCGCGCTCCTCGGACTGATGACGCCTCCACGGCTCACAGACGAGCAGCTTGCGGAAGATCCGCGGCGGGCGGAATGCTACAGCGTCCCCAGCCAGCTGCACCCCGACAACGAAAAAGCGCTGCTGCCGCCGGCGATGGTACCCGGCTTGGTAAACATCGTTTCGTACGTCGAGCTTCCGAGGGCGTACCACAGTGATGCAAAGGCTAAGCACGAACGCTTCCACCGCTTCCTACACGGTGTGGTGAAGAGGCTGTCGGGGCGGATCCTGGGCCCGGGAGCGCCGCGGGATCCCCGCTACGATCCGCTGACCAGTCCGGATGTCACACGTGCGCAGTTCGCCTTCATGATCCAAGCGGCGAGGATCGCGTGGAACGAACGTCCAAAGAAGTGGCTGGGCTGGCGTTCGCCAATGGAGGTGCTGCTGGAGGGGCTGGCGGTGCGCAAACCCCGTGGGATGCCGCCCGGCGAGATTGAACGGCATCTCTCGAGAACCGTCTCCGTGGTCCTCACCACCAACGGCGTCGAGTTCGACAACCTCCGTTACCGCTTCAACGAGCGCGGCGTCGAGAAGATGCTCGACGCGAACCTCCGGCGAGCGCCCTTCGCCGACCGGCTGCGAGACACCGGCCGATGCGAACTGACGGCCCGTGTCTGGGATTCCGATATCGATTACATCGACCTCTACGATCCAGAAAGCCGCGAATATCACCGGCTTCATTCGACCCATCCCGACTACAGTGCTGGCCTCACCCGGTACGAGCACCATGAATACCACCACATGCTGCGCGCCGGGAAGGGCGGCGGTACGAAGCCGGTGGACCGGCTTAGAAAGCGCAACCAGCTACTGCAGGAGATCGAGGATACCCTGCCCGACCGCGCGTTCCGCGCGAGAGCCGCGGGCGTCGCCCTTCTGGAGCACGACGAGATGAGACGAGCGGCCGGCGCACTGGGCCGCTCAGCGGCCTACGACAGGCTGCTGTCGCCGGTCCTGCCGATGGAGCCCAGCGGCGCAGACCGCAAGGACGTTCCGAAGGCACCGCCCCAGACGCGCCTCAAGCATCGGGGCCAGATCGACGACGAACACGCGACTGAGGACGTCGACTATCCCGTCGCCGACCGCGGCGCAGGGATCGAAGAAGGTGATGCCGAGGGCCGCCCCGAAAGCATCTGGGATGACGACCGCGAAGAGGAGGACGATTGAAGATGGCCAGCAAGAAGAAGGATCCGCTCGGTGTCCAGCCGGCGCCGGTCACCGGATCCCGCCTGCCCGTGCCCCGGACCAGGGAAATCAGGCAGCGCTCGTCGGCGGCAAGGCAGTTGCTCGAGGACGGCTGGATCGAGCACGCACCCCAGCGCGCCATCATTGACGAGCTGCTCGACTATCGTGACGAAACAGTCGGGCGTTTGGGACGCCCTCTGTCGGGCAGGCGCTTGAGCCAGTTCTCCCAGGCTGGCAAGAGCAAGACCATGGCCCGGCTCAAGGCCGAGCTCTCTGAGGAACGCGAGGCGGCAGGCCTCCCGCCCAACCCCTATCAGGTTGTCATCGTCGAACTCGATCGCCGGCTAAACCTCAAGGGGTTCTACCAGGAGGTTCTGCGCAAGTTGGACGACGAATTCTGGGACGCAGACGTCAGCGCGAAGGTCCTCGAAAACCGAATCGCGGACTTCGTCCGCAGGCTAGGGGTCGAGCTGCTCATTGCAGACGAGGTGCAGCACCTCAAGCGGAAGGCCAACGACGCAAACGAGGTTTCCGACCGGTTCAAAGTCTTCCTGGATCGTGGGATCGTGCCTCTCGTCCTTGTCGGTGACGAGGATTCGGTCGAGTTCTTCCGTGCAAACGGAAAGCTGGCCGCCCGTCTGGGACGTCCGCTCGAACTCGCGCCCCTCGCCCCTCGGACGAGCGCTCGTGACGCGAAGCTATTCAAGGCCTTTTGCGCCTCGCTTGACGACGCACTCAAGGAGAACGGCATCTTCACGTACCCGTCGAAGTTCACCGCCATCGACACGCTCTATGCGCTGCTCGACGTCTCCGGAGGCCATGTCGGAAGGGTCGCCCGCCTCGTCGGGGTTGCCGCCTCTGACGCCGTGCGCCGAGGTGCCGACTGCGTAGAGCCCTACGATCTGAGCAGGGCCACAAGGGAGTTCGCTATCGGTGCTGGATGGGTGATCAACGATCCGTTCTCGAAGGTCGGAGCGTGATGGTCAACGACGTAGCCGGGACACTCCGTCGCCTGCGTTTCGATCTGAAGCTGCACGATGACGAAAGCGTGCCCGGCGCGATCGCCCGGGGCGTGGCGGGGCACCACCTCGTGAAGCTCGGCTTCGTGCTCAAAGAGACGGGGTCTCGAAGATACGCTGGACTGACGCAGCTGGCTGAACCCGCTACCCTGGCCCGAGTAGCCCACGTTGTACGCTGCGATGCCGACCACCTGATGGCACAGTCCGGTCGCCGTCTCGTGGAACCTGGCGACCGTCGCCTGCAGCACTTCGTGGATTTTAACGGGCTTGTCCTCCCCAGAGGTCATCTTGAGTTACGCCGCAGGCGAATTTCGCCACTCGCGCTCCTCGACTTCCCGTACCACCGTCAGGCATGGCTCATGGCGCTCCTCCCCTTCTGCCCGGAAACGCTGGAGCGCCTCATCGACACCTGTCCTCACTGCGATTTCAAGCTGGGATGGGTGCAATCCGCAGGGATCGAGCGATGCGAGGACTGCCTGAGGATCGTACCACCGAGCACCCTGCCCGCACTGCCCATTGATCTTTCGGAGAACTACAGGCTCTTCGCCGGACTGCTGTCGCTTAAGCCCAACGAGCGCGCTGGTTCCGTGGCGGCGATGCCACCGCGGCTGCAGCGGCTGACACCGGGCGAAATCGCACGGCTTGCCATCCGTTGCGGGCTCGACTGCGGTGACGGCTTAGAAAAGCGCGTCTGGCAGACGCGCGCAGCCAGACTTGCGCCCGAGCGCACCGCAGAGACGGTAGACCGCGGCATCGCGCTACTCCGTTCTTGGCCTCATGGCATCTCAGCGTGGGCGGAGGATCAGCTGGCGCGCGCACCTGACGAGGGCATGTGCCGGCGCGATCTCGGGCGTCGGATTAGGCGGATCGCCTGGGGCGACTCGGGATTCAGCGATCAGCGGGCGCTCCTGGGCGAGGTGTTTCCAGACCTCAAATCACCTTCGGCGCCATCCGCCTCGAGCGTAGGTTCCACTTATACCGGAAACGAAGCGAACCGCCTCGTACCGGGCTTCCGGGACCATGCAGCCGAAATCCGACGGCTCAAGATTGTGCCGTACCGCCTAGCCTCGGCTAGCGGCAGTGCCGTCAAGTATCTCTATTCCGCACCACCGATTGAGGCTGCCGCGAAGCGGTCGAAAGACTCGAAATTCATATCGTCCATTATGGACCAGCTCCAGCTGCCGCTGTACGCCATCGAGCAGTTCTTCGATGCTGAACTGCTTTCCCGCCAGGACGATCCAATCCTGTCGATCATACTGAAGCGTCCGCTCGCGATCGCCTCGACCTTCGACGACTTCGTCCGACGCCTCAAGGCAAGCCGCTCGAGGCGGACCCGACCCGCCGGCGCGCTGCCTATCGGACACGAGTCCCACCGCATTGGCGGAAGAGCGAAGCCGTGGTCAGACATCTACGAGGCCCTCCTCACCAAGCGGATCGCATATTGGCTTGTGGGTGGCAGCGGCACCGACCGACTCCTGGTCGAGCGCGGGAGCCTCGACGAGTTCATTGCCACAGACTCGAGGCCTGTGGCGACCGCGGCACGCGATATGCCAACGATGGACGCCGCCGAGCTCCTTAACGTTATCCCAGCCTCGGTGCGCGCGCTCCGTAATGCCGAGGTACTGGCGCACATCAAAGGCCCACGGGCGCTGACTACGCCCCGAGCGGACATCGAGGCGTTGGCAGCGAATTACGTCTCCGCCGCAGAGATGGCGCGGCGGGCGCGGACGACTGCAGAGCACGTGAACGATCAGCTGCGATCGCTCGGCTTCAAGAGCTTCCATGGCCTGTGGAATCGAAGCGAAGTTCTCGATGTCTTGCCGCTGCGATGATGCTCGATGATGTTCATCGTCCTTGGATCACCAGTCGATTTACGAGCTTCGCGCGGCCTACAACGTCACGGCCAATGTCATTTTAAGGTGGTGCCAACGGTAGCGCCGCTCACCGGCGTGGTCGCTCGATAAGCCGTCATTGCGATCGAAGCGAAGCAATCCAGCGGGACTCGGATGCCCGCTGGATTGCTTCGTCGCTTCACGCCTCGCAATGACGTGGCCAGGCCCCGGCGTCAGCCCAGCAGCTTCTCCACCCAGGCGGCGTAGGCGTCGATAAAGCCCTGCATCACCTTTTTCGTGCCTTCGTTCACCAGATTGCCTTCGTCGTCGAAGAAGGTGCCGGCATTGCCGTAATAGGCTTCGGGCTGCTGCAGGGTCGGCATGTTCAAAAAGACGAGCGTCTGGCGCAGGTGATGGTTGGCGCCGAAGCCGCCGGTCGCGCCGACCGAGAGGCTGACCACGCCCGCCGGCTTGCCGTTCCAGACGCTGGCGCCGTAGGGCCGCGAGCCGACGTCGATCGCGTTCTTGATCACGGCGGGAAGCGAGCGGTTATATTCGGGCGTGACGAAGATGACGCCGTCATAGCCCGCGATCGTCTCCCGAAAGCGCGACCATTCGGCGGGAGGCGTGCCCTCGTCCAGATCCTGGTCGTAGAAGGGAAGGTCGCCGATCTCGACGATCTCCAGCTTGAGCGACGCGGGCGCGAGCGCGGCGAGCGCGCGGGCGGTGGCGCGGCTGAAGGAGCCCTTGCGCAGGCTCCCGACGATGACGGCGACTTTGCGTGACATGATCCGGCTCTCCCGTTTCCGGTCCGCATCAGGACCGTTCGGAACCCAGATGGGCGCTGCCTTCCCGTTTGAAAATCCGTCGCGGCGGCAACCCGGCATTGCTGGAAACGCAACACTGAGTGCAGCGCTCAGCGGCCCTTGTGGCGGATGTTGGATGGGCGGCCGCGGCGGCCCTGCATGTGCTTGGGCTTGCCGTCGTCGCCGCGCGGAGGCCCCCCGCCCCCCTTCCCGCCCTTGCCGCTGCGCCCGCCGTCGCGGCGCACCTGGCGGCGAGCATGGGCCGGCGAATAGGAAGAGTCGGGCAGCTCGAAGCGCAGACCGCCGGAGACAGGGTTTGCCTCTACGAGCCGGAGCTTCAGCCGCCGCCCGGACGCGAAGGTTTCCTCCGTATCCTCGCCGACCAGGCTGTGGCTCGCTTCGTCGTAGCGGAAATATTCGCTGCCGAGCGTCGAGACCGGCACCAGCCCGTCGCCCCCCAAACCCTCCACCGTCGCGAAGAAGCCGAAGGGCTGGACTCCGGTGATCCGGCAATCGACGAGGTCGCCGACCCGCTCGGAAAGATAGGCCGCGACATAGCGGTCGAGCGTCTCGCGCTCCGCCTCCATGGCGCGCCGCTCGAGCTGCGAGATGAGCTCGCCCGTCACGTCCATCGACTCGGTCTCGGCATCGCTCAGCCCGGTCTCCCGCACCTCCGGCCCGAGCCCGAAGGCGCGCACCAGCGACCGGTGGACGACGAGGTCGGCATAGCGGCGGATCGGTGAGGTGAAATGCGCGTAGGAGCCGAGCGCCAGCCCGAAATGCCCGTGATTCTCCGGCGAATAATAAGCCTGCGTCTGGGAGCGCAGGATCTGCTCCATCACCTGCGGCCGGAAATCGGCGTCGCCGACCCGCTCGATGATGTGGTTGAAGGTCGCGGGGCGCACCACCTGCCCGAGGGCGAACTCGACGTCGAACGTCTTGAGATAATCCTTGAGCGCCACCAATTTCTCGCGGCTCGGCGGCTCGTGGTCGCGGTACATGACCGGCGCCTTTTTGGTCTCCAGGGCTTTCGCCGCCGCGACGTTGGCGGCGATCATGTAGTCTTCGATCAGCTTGTGCGCGTCGAGCCGCTCGCGCGGCGCCACCGACATGATCCGCCCCTTCTCGTCGAGCACCACGCGGCGCTCGGGAAGGTCGAGCTCCAGCGGCCCCCTCTTCTCCCGCGCCTTGTACATCGCCCGCCAGCAATCCCAGAGCGGTCGGAGCGTGGAGGCGACGAGCGCCGGCGGCACGGCCGGCTCGTCGGCATCCATCTCGGGCATCGAGCAAGGCGAGGATGCGACTTCTACCGGTTCGTCCAATTCCTCCCCGGAACGCGGAGGGGGACCAGCCGAAGGCTGGTGGAGGGGGCCCACGCCTGCATGCTCGCTGCGCTCGCCCCCCTCCACCGCACTGCGTGCGGTCCCCCTCCCCGTTCCGGGGAGGAGCGCAACCGCATCCATCGCAGCCTGCGCGTCCTCGTAGGCAATGTTCGCCGCGATCCGGACCCGCGCACGGGTGAAGCGCCAGCTCTTGAGCTGCCCGTCCTTCGAAACCTGGAGATGGCAGACCAAGGCCGCCCGGTCCTCGCCCTCCTTCAGCGAGCAGACGTCCGCCGACAAAGTCTCGGGAAGCATCGGCACGACCCGGTCCGGGAAATAAACGCTGTTGCCCCGCTTCCTCGCCTCCTTGTCGAGCGCGGAGCCCGGCCGCACGTAGAAGCTAACGTCCGCGATCGCGACCAGGGCCTTCCAGCCTCCGGCATTGGCGGGATCGTCGTCCTCCGCCGCCCAGACCGCATCGTCATGGTCGCGCGCATCGGCCGGATCGATGGCGACGATCGGCACATGCGTCAGATCCTCCCGCTCGCCCAATGGCAAAGCCGCCATGCGCTCAGCATCCTCGATGACGCGGTCGGGGAATTCGTGCGGGATGCCGTGCTTGTGGATGGCAATGAGGCTGAAGCTTCGCGGCGCGAACGGGTCGCCGAGCACGTCCGACACCCGCGCGGTGATCCGCGGCGGCCGGCCCGTCTTTTCCGCGAGGACAAGGTCACCGACCTGGGCGGGTCCGAGATCGGAGATTGGAAGCTCGCGCCGCTCCTTCTTCTCGACGGGCTTCAGCCAATAGCCCTTGGCGCCTTCCTGGTGCACGACGCCGAGGACGAGCTCGCTCCCCTTGGCGAGCTTCTTCATCGGATGCGCCGCATAGCCGTTGCCGCGCTGCTCGGTGCGGGCGAGGACCCGGTCGCCGGGCGCGAGCGCGCTTCCGCGCGGCCCCTTGCGCTCGAGGACGCGCAGCCGCGGCTCGGGCACGCCTTCCGCCTCCCAGCGCTCGGGCACCGCCCAGACCTGGCCCTGCTCGTCGACGTCCGTGACGCGCAGCACCGTCACCTTGGGCACTCCGCCCATCTTGTGAAAGGCGCGGCCCGGGGCGGCGTCGATCAGGCCTTCGTCGGTCATGTCGCGAAGCAGGCCCTTGAGCGCGATCTTGTCCTGCGCCGAAAGCCCGAAGGCCTTGGAGATCTCACGCTTGCCCGCGGGTTGGTCGCTGGTCTCGATGAATTCGAGGATCTGCTCGCGGGTGGGGAGGCCGGTGCGCTGCGGTCGTTTCGCCATGTCAGTCCGTCATTGCAAGGAGCGCAAGGGCCGATGCCCTACTCTCCGTCATTGCGAGGAGCGAAGCGACGAAGCAATCCAGTCGGGCGTTGGTTCCAGGCGGAGGCGCCAACTGGATTGCTTCGCTTCGCTCGCAATGACGGGAGATGCCTACTGCGCCGCCGCGGGAGGCGACGTCCACGGCCGGAACGCGCCGCCCGGCACCGCCGAAGCCACCGGACTTTCATAGCCGTCGGCGGACACCGAGGAGACACCGAACACATAGTCGTCGACCCGGATGCCGGCGAGCACATGCCGCAACGCCGGCGCGGCCACGCGGACATTGTGCTGCCACTGGTTGGCATCGGTCCGCCGCCAGCGGACGACGTAAGCCGAAGCGCCCGTCACCGGCGTCCAGGTCACCGTCGTATCGGTCGAGACCGCCCCCTCAACCGTCGCCTCCGGCGGCATGGGCGCCCGGGCCAGCGCCGCGAGCGCCGCGACGTTCAGCGCCGTGACGCGGCGCAGATAGGCGAAGTCCATCTTATCGACCGTGTCGCCATACTCCACGCCGTTCTCGACCCGCAGATCCTGGTGCTGGTGGTTGTAATTCTCGACCGCGACCGAGAAGCGCACCGCCGGGAAGCCCGCGTTCAGGAACTCCGTATGGTCGCCGCCGCGCCCGAACCGGTCGTTCCTCCAGATCTGCCGCACCTCGAGGCCGAGCCCCAGCTCGCTGGCGAGGTCGGCGAGGTAGCGCGACAGGTTGCGGGAGGGCGAATCGTTCTCGCCGCCGAGGCTGCGGACCTGCGGGCGGAGCTGCTCGCCGCCCTGCCAGCGCAGCCCTTCCGAAAAGACGCGCACGTTGGAAGGATCGCACACCCCGTCCGAGCCGCAGCTATTGCCGATGATGTCGTTGTTGAGGTTCGCCTCCACCTGCCAGCCCTGCGCGCGCGCATAATCGGCCAGGATCTTGCCGCCGTGCAGCCCCTGCTCCTCGCCCGAAAGCGCCGCATAGACGATGGTCGCCGGAAAGCGGTGCTTCGAAAGCACCCGCGCCGCCTCGATCACCGCCGCCGTGCCCGAGCCGTCGTCGTTCGCGCCCGGCGCATCGGCGGTCGCATTCATCACGTCGCTCACCCGGCTGTCGATATGGCCGGTGATGACGATCACCCGGTTGGGATCGCTCGTGCCGCGCTGCACGGCGATGACGTTGGTGACCCGCGTCGGCGCCGGGATTCGCCGCCCGGTCACCACCTCCGAAGGCCGCGCCGTCGTCAGACAGCCGCCGCACTCACGTGTGATCCGGCGGAACTCGCCTTCCGTCCAGTTCAGCGCCGCGCCGATGCCGCGCGTCGGATGGTCCTGCGAGGAGAGCGTGTGCCGCGTCCCGAAGCTCACCAGCCGCTCCACATCGGCCCGAAGCCGCTGCTCGGAAACGCCGTCCGCGATCTGCGTCAGCGGCGCGGCGGCCGCAGGCGCCGCGGCGGCGCGGCGCGTACGCTGCGCGTCGGCGGCGGTGCAGGCGATGGTGAGGGACAGGGCGGCGGCGAGGAGGATCGGGCGCATCATGATCTCGGCCTCTGCGCTTCCCCGCCGTGAGTTGCAATGGGCAGCGCCCGCCGCCAGCAGGACCATGGCGCTCCCTCGCGGCAGCGCCTATGCTGCGGCGATGCGCCCAACCCTTCTCCTTCTCGCCGCCGCCGTGCTCGCGGCACACCCGGCCGCTGCTTCCTTTCAAAGGTCGGCGCAGGCACCGGCTCGAACCGCGCCCGCCGCGGAAGAGTGGGTGAACCTCGTCACGATCCAGCGGCTGCGCGACGAATTCGCCGACCGCCCGGGCGAAGCCAATCTTGGGGCGGCGCACGAGCGCGGCTGGACGCTTTTCAGCCGGCCCGTCGCCTTTCCGGAACCCCACAACCGGCGCGCGTTCGTCGGCGAAAGCTACGTGCTGCTCGATCTCGACGATGCGGGGCTGGCCGCCGGCTGCCGGCCGCTGCGCCCGGGCGCCGCACCGCGGCTCGACGCCTTCGCCTGCGCCTTGCTGATGCGCCCGGGCTATTTTTCCGCCACCTTCGTGCCCCAGCGCGAGTCGCTCGCCGGCCGCTGGGTGATGGGGTTTCGCTGGGAAAGCCTCCCCGCCGCCGCACAGCGCGCACGGGAGGCGCGAACGCCCCTGCCCCAGATCTCCGCTCCGCCGCCGCGTTAGGCCGCGACGGTCTGCTCGATCGTGCCGAAGATGGGGTGGCCGCGCTCGTCGTCCATCCAGATGCGCACCGTGTCGCCGCGCTTCAGGAACTCGGTCCGCGCCTTGCCTTCGAGGATCGTCTCGACGGTCCTCACTTCCGCGATGCACGAATAGCCGAGCCCGCCCGCGGCGATCGGCTTGCCCGGGCCGCCGTCCTCGCCGCGGTTGGAGACGGTGCCCGAGCCGACGATCGAGCCGGCGCCGAGATTGCGGGTCCTGGCGAGATGCGCGACCAAGGTTCCGAAGTCGAAAGTCATGTCGACGCCCGCATCGGCGCGGCCGAAGGGCTGGCCGTTCAAGTCGACCTTGAGCGCGCCGTGGAGCTTGCCGTCCTGCCAGCGCTCGCCCAGTTCGTCGGGCGTGACGAGCACCGGCGACAGCGCCGAAGCGGGCTTGGACTGGAGGAAGCCGAAGCCCTTGGCGAGCTCGCCGGGGATGAGGTTGCGCAGCGAAACGTCGTTCACCAGCCCGACGAGGCGGACATGCCCCAGCGCCTCCTCGCGCGAAACGCCGCGCGGCACGTCGCCGGTCACGACGACGACTTCCGCCTCGAGGTCGCAGCCCCAGCTTTCGTCGACGAGCGGAATGGCGCTCCGCGGCGGCAGCATCTCGTCGGACGCGCCCTGGTACATGAGCGGGTCGGTCCAGAAGCTTTCCGGCATTTCGGCCCCGCGCGCCTGGCGGACGAGCTGGACGTGGTTCACATAAGCCGAGCCGTCGGCCCACTGATACGCCCGCGGCAGCGGCGCCAAGGCTTCGCGCTCATGGAAGCGTTCGCGCGGGATTGCGCCGTGCTCGAGGTCGGTGGCGAGCAGTTCGAGCATCGGCCCGATCCGCTCCCAATCGTCGAGCGCACTCTGGAGCGTCGGCGTAATGTGCCCTGCGTCCGCGCACCAGGCGAGGTCCCGGCTCACCACCACCAGCCGCCCGTCGCGCCGTCCCGGCAAGGATCCAAGCTTCATTTCACCTCCGTCATTGCGAGAATTCCCCTCCGTCATTGCGAGGAGCGAAGCGACGAAGCAATCCAGCGGGACCCCGAGGCCGCTCTGGATTGCTTCGCTACGCTCGCAATGACGCAGGCAGTGGCATTTGCGCTTTGCCTTGGCTAGTGGCTCCCCATCTTCTTCCAGTCCTACCAAGGCTCAAACCATGCGTAACATCGACCATTTCATCGGCGGCGGCGCCTTCGCGTCCGGCGAACGCCAGGGCGACATCTTCGACCCGAACAACGGCGGGGTGCAGGCGACCGTGCGCTTCGGCACCGCCGAGGACCTCGCCCGCGCCGTCCGCAACGCCGAGGAAGCCCTCCCCGCCTGGGCGGCGACCAATCCGCAACGCCGAGCCCGCGTCATGTTCAAATATAAGGAACTGGTCGAGCGCAACATGGACGAGCTCGCCCGCCTGCTCAGCTCCGAGCACGGCAAGGTCCTCGCCGACTCGCGCGGCGACATCCAGCGCGGCCTCGAAGTGATCGAATTCGCCTGCGGC